>NZ_JASHCQ010000002.1:0-182829 GCF_047464035.1 Streptococcus mitis | reverse complement strand
TTTATGTTTTGTCATAGTAGACCTCATTTCTAACTCAAACGTCTCACACTTAATTCCACCATAAAAATCCGTTTTAGACTAATTTCCACTTTGGTTGGGCAAGTGGAAGTTACTTTGAGAAATTAGCGTTGGTGAAGATTATCCTTTACCAGCGCCCTTTTTCTTTTAAAAATGAGAAAATTTCGGTATAATAGTCATTATACCGAAATCATTCTATAATCGTTGATACATAAGGGTTTTATGTGTCACTTTTTTTATTTTGTGGACTTTTTTAAGAACTTTTTATTTTTTCGAGGGCAGTTTCAAAGAATGAGACTGCTCTTTTTTGGTTCTCTTTTGATAAATGGCTGTACGTATCCATAGTTACAGATATTTTTGCATGGCCAAGCCGTGTCTGTATCTCCTTGTATGGTAATCCGGCATTAAGCAAGATACTAGCGTGAGTGTGTCGGAAAGCATGAAAGCCTAAATCAGTACAGTTAGCGTTTTTTAAGTGCTTATGTAGGCGATAATCAACCTTTCGAGTATTGACATAGTTGTCAAAGCTATCAGAGAATACTTTCTCATAGGTTAAGCCAATGTTTCTACCGTTTTCTGCTTGTCTTGCTCGGTAGAGACGAAGCATGAGCACTGTTTTATGATCGATATCTAAAACTCTATAGCTTGATTTTGTCTTAGGACTGTTTACCTGGTTTAAAATGTTGAGTGTTTTGTTAATATCGATCGTTCCGTTCTGCAGGTCAATATCAGACCATTCCAGGGCCAGACATTCACGGATGCGCAGTCCAGTAGCTAGGAGCGTTTTATAAAGCACAGTATCATAAAAATTGATAAAGGTATTCTCCAGGTTATCGAGATAGGAGAGGAAGTTTTTAAGTTCCTGATCTTGAAAGTATTTAATTTCTTGTTTATCTCTGGTTATCTTTCTAGGAATAACAATATCACGAGCAGGGTTATTGTCTAATGCTTGAATAGAAATTCCATACTGTAGAATACGTTTATTTAAGGCATGAAGATGATTGTATTCTTTATATCCTGTTCCGTCCTGATTGTACTCATCCGCCCACTTATTTACCTGAGTTTGGATAATAACAGGAGTAAGTTTATCTAGTTTGTAAGTACTAAATGAGGGCAAGAGGTAATTATTTAAGCAACCTTTTATCTTTATCTGCGTATTAGTCTTTATGGTATGCTGGTAGGTTTGCCAGAATAAGTCCACAAGTTCGCTATAGGTTGTTATATGTGAGCGTTGTTTCCGTGTAGAGCCGTTTTTCTCAAATTCTACCTTAGCCTGGGTGGCCTTGTTTCTGAGTTCTTTCTTTGTTCGTGCTGATATGGTAGTCTTGACCTTCTTACCAGTCACAGAATCAATGCCAAGATAGATACTGGAGCGGTAGACTGCTGATCCGTCTTTTTTCGTGTGTTGTGTAATTTTCATGGTTTTACTCCTTTTTCCATCAGCAGGCAAGCAATTAGAAAAGGTTTTGAGTTTATACCATGCGAGGAGCTACGAGAACCCCTCTATTTTCGATTTTAAGAGGACGGACGGTAAATTATACAAGAATAGGAAGCAAGGCGGATATGGGGCATATATGGGGTTTGAAAAAGCCCATATATTGCAAGTAGTTCTATCTTAATGTGTCAGTGATATTATACCAATTATTCGGAAATCCAAGTGTGTCCAATACAATGCCGGCTTCAATGGAGTGCGCTTTTTTATTTAGAGCTTTGGTTCTTTTTATAATAGTGTTATGTAATTGAGCGTATTGTGTGGAAGCAAGTAGGCATTGCAAGGCAAGAAAAACATAATATACAGATTGTCTTGATGTATTGGCATTGTTATTGTAATAGTGGAAATAAGCTAGTTGTGGAAGATTCTCACGACATTTATAATTGAAAAGTTTATTATTATGAGCAGTGATATTTCTAATTTCTAGTATATTTTTAATAATACTTTCTAAAGCCTTTCCGCTTAAAAGGTCTTTACTAGGTCTATTTTGGATGTATTCAATATTTTCTTGTAAGAATGGTGATAAATCTCTAGCTATTTGATTTTTTATATCAGTGTTTAGATTTCTATAAAAGTTAAATGCTTGCCCTAATGTAAGTTCATTGATGATAACCCAGAAAGGAACAACGCCATGTTGTTTATAGTGGTGTTTTATAGAATTGTTTTGCTTATCCCTATTATAATCATTGAGTATTTTAGCTAATATACTGATTAAATTTGTAATTTGTGCGAGCCTTTTTGCATCTTTTTGTGTTTCAAAATTATTAATATCTAGATAAGAGTATGGCTTTGGATATGATTCTGAAAAACGATATGCCAGTACGGATTTAAAGTGTTTTTCTGCATCTATAATTGCTTTTAAAAAAGCTGATTTAATTTCTTTATCGTAAAAGTGTGTTGCAGCTATTTCTCTAAAGTCTGCACCAGCTATAAATTTATCTTTTGATGTTTGAAAAAACTTACTATATCCGTTGACGACGTTGTAATAGTTGTTAGTTAGAAGGTATCTTTTACATTCTTCTATGTTATCTATTTCTAAACCTCTAGACTGGAGAAGTTTTATTTGTTCATCTAATGTTTGAAATGGTTTCATATATGTTCCTTATATACAAAAACACCACCTAGTAGAACTAGGCGGTGTTTCGCGTACTCTGTTCCCTTGGGAGCAGAAACTCTTCTCATTGCCTAATAATACTGTAATTTTTAGTTTTTGTCAATATTTTTAGTTTGTTTTTTAAAAATTTTTGAGTATCGAAAAAACTCAACGCTGGGAAAGTTGCTTTTATTGCATTGTCAGACAAGTCAGCAGTAGCAGGCTTGTCTTTTTCTATTTGTCACTTTTGCCGTTTTTTGCGCTTTAGTTTGTAAAATTGGCTTTCTATTTTTCACTTTCCCTTGTTTTTGCACAATAGACCTTAGAAATAGGGGCACTATTGGCGAATATGGAGGATTTTTATAGAATCTTCTCAAAAACCATTGTAGCCTGGATACGGTCACCACCGCCTAAACCTTTGCTTCCACCATTGGCGGTTGTGATTGTATGTAGGCGATAACCTTTTGAAGCTTGTTTATTGATAACCTCTTCTAATTCTGTAAGGTTTCCTGATCCAGTGCCGAAAAACTTTTCTTTCAAAGTTACCTGAAGAACAACGTAGTGTAGTCCATTTACTCCAGAAGCGGTAGAAAAACTACCTTCTTGTTTTACAGTATCAAAAAATCCCATGGGGGTTACTCCTTTTCGTTGTCTCTCTCAGATAGTTTTTGAACTAAATCAAAAGCTATTTTTTTATCATAGTCATTTAAAGAAATATAGTTGATTAAAATATCTGCAAAATTTGTATTGTTCTCTTTATCAGCATTTATTAGTTCTTCAATTGTAAACATATACGATGGGATATGATTAAGCAATCCTTTTCCAAAATTGTTATACTTTACAGGATTATTTATATGTTCTTCAACGTTTTTATATGCCGAACCAAGTTCATTTATTTTTTCAATATCTATATCATTAAGTAATTTTTTAAATTCGTTACTTTGGATTATTTTTAAAATATTTTGTTTATCTTCAAATCCTAATAAGTAAGCAACATTTACTCCGAAGTAGTCAGCAAGCTGTCGAGCTTTTTCTGGTTTGATTTGACTTTCTCCGTTTTCCCATTTTTGGTATCCTCTACGGGTCACACCCATAACTTTAGCGACGTCCTCTTGAGTGTCGCCTTTTTTTTGTCTCAACTCTTTTAATCTGTTCATGTATATTACCTCATTTTAATTATATCACAAAATAACAAAAAGCTAACAAAAAATTCACTTTTTATCATTTTGTTGTTGACAACTAACAAAAAATACGCTACAATACAACCAAGCTAACAAATAGTTAGCAAAAGAAAGGGAGGATTTTATTGCTTATTACCTCAACACAAGCAAAAGCGATTCGCCGAAAGCAAGCTGATAAGAAATTGACTGCTAAGCAAGCAGGCGAAGAAATCGGAGTTACACAAGTTACCTATCGAAAAATTCGAGACGGTGGCGAAGTCAAGCCGAGCATTTACCAAAAAGCCATGGAATGGCTTGCTGAAGATTATTAGAAAGGAGCATAAGACAGAATCAAGAATATTTCTGCTTGCTACCTATGGCAGTATCAAGGGTTTGTAGGGGTTTATTCTCTCCTAAATTTTCCCTACCACAATGATTTACCTTGGTACTGTTTTAGGTGGCAAGCACGAGCAACAAGAAGAAAGGAGTGAACCAATGGAATTGGTTTATATGGACGGCAAGAAAGAGCCGTATACACTGAGCAGTATCGTTGCAGACTGCGCTGAAATTAAGCACAGACATTTGAAGATTTTGCTGAATAAACACCGAGAGGACTTTGAGAGTTTTGGAAAGGTGACATTTAAAATTTCACCTTCAGAGAGTGGGCAAAATGTACGGGATTATATTTTGAACGAGCAACAAGCAACATTGCTGATCACTTACTTACGAAATACAGAACCCGTAAAAGAGTTTAAGAAGAACCTAGTCAAAGCCTTTTTTGAAATGCGTGATGAACTTTCTAAACGCTATCTTCAAAGAGAACTGGAAAAACCGAAGCGTAAAAGTTTAACTGAAGCTATTCAAACATGGGAGAAAGCCCCCAAGCATGCCTATAGTACTCTTACAAACTTACTACTAAAGGGGGTGACAGGGAAGAATAAAGCGCAACTCATGAAGGAGCGAGAAAGTAAGAACGGCATTGAGGGCTTGACAAGTGCAGAACTGACAAACTACCAACGTTTGGAAGATATGGCAATAGCTATGATTAATTTGAATAGGGGGTATTCAGAAATTAAGGAATTAATTTTTAAAGTATAGGAGTATAGAAAATGGAAAATGATTTTAAGACAGTTACAAATGCCAAGGGGTTAGAAATTCCTAAGTATCCCAAGGATTTTAAAAAGCTAGTTGAGAAAGACAGACAACTAGCCGAATATATTTGTATGAACTACGAGAACTTGGACAGTGAAGACCTGGGCGCATTTCTTGAAACGGTGGAGCAGGGATTCAGTTGGATTCTAGATCTTATCGAAAGCAAAGACTTGCTTTATAAACCACAGTCAGGTAGTAATTATGCAAAAAGAAAATAAAAAAATCACTTGCTCAAATTTTAGACGAGGAGAGCAAGCGACACAATTCAGAGTATAGAAATTTTTTCTATGCTTTGATTATAGCAAAAAATATCTATTCTATCAAATATCTCAAGAAAAACCGAAGAGCAGGCAAGCAATTAGAAAAGGTTTTGAAAATCAAGTGCTGATAGGGTGATTCTAAGGCCTTGTTTAGCTGAAAGATGGGTAATTACTCACGAAACACCGCTACAAGCGTTCGCCAACTTGGGGCAATCGCCCAGCGTTTGGAGTGGTGAAACAATCCAATATAGGAAAAAGGGAAAACAGACTATGACAGAAACAACATACGATATTATCGCTAAAAGCTTGGATAGAATTAGTATGGAATTACACCAAGCAGACGAAAACAATGATTTTTTAAGAATAGGACTCTTATCAGGACAATTAAAAGCTATCAAAGAAGATTTACACCGCTTACTTTGGATTGAACTTCCTGAATTGAATGACAGCCATAAAATCAAAGCGATCTCTAAAAGAACTACGGGAATCTTTTTCAGCCCTGGTATTTTTGAATTGGATGCTATGCGACAAGCATTCTTTAAACGCCAAGCCAAGCATTTTTTTGACAATGCAACAGAGCAACAGGCGTATATAGAATATGCTGAAAAGGAGTATTTAGAGGCTACTATAACCTTGAAGGATATTCTTTTTAACTCTAAAAATGGGACTCGACAAGTAAATAAAGATTGTCTTGTAGAAAAATTTGAAGAGGCAATGCAATGACACAATCAGAATTTTACAACCGAATGACTAAAATCAAGGATAGACATCCGAACCTCTTTCAGTTCATAATTGACTTTTTAGATGATAAAGTAACTCCAGAAGAGGTGTACGACTTTCTGAAGATGGAGCACAGCTATCAAGTGAATTATATCAAGAATTACCAAGCGAGGGCATAGCATGAATGAACTAGATTTAAGCAATACACAGGCGCTTATTTTTACCGTGATATTGGTTGACTTTCTCATGTATCTAAACCACCGAGACCGCAAAAAAAGCGCCCAAATCGAGCGAGAAAGTACACAGACGATAGAAACAATTAGCGAGGGTTTAAGCCCTGATTATGGGCGATATATTCAGCTTGCAGCGGTTAAGCCATGGGGGTAATAAGATGTTTGAAAAAATGATTGAAGATTTAAAGTCTAAGATTTTGGAAGCAGTGGAACGGTATTTAAAAAGCCATGAGAAAGTACCTCAAAAAAGATTAGATTTGATCAGCAAGGTGGAACTAAAGGAAGAACTGGGCATAGGAGATAAAACCTTGATAAAATGGGAAGGTGCAGGACTACCGCAGTATATACCGCCTATTGAAGATACTAGAAAAGCGTATTATAAAATCTCAGACGTTTTAAAGTTTTTGGGGGTAGATGATGGCAAAGACTAAAATATATTTTTGGTTAAAAGTTGATAAGAAGTTTTTTGATAATCTTTTTATTAAACGACTTAAAAATATGCCTGGTGGCTACACTATGACAGTGATTTATATCCGTCTTATGTTGGAAAGTTTAGAAGATGATTGTATTTTGTACTATGAGGGGTATTTTGATAATTTGGTACAGGAGCTAGCCTTAAAATTGGATGTGTCCGAGGATGATATAAATATGACAGTTGCATATTTTACAAAATGCGGACTGATTCAGATAGACGATGATGGACATGCTACATTATCGCAAGCAAAAGCCATGGTTGAGAGTGAAACAAATTGGGCAAAATACAAGCGAGACCAAAGAAAAAATAGTCAAAATTTACCAAAATTGGAGAATGTCCAAAATAAAAAGACTATTTCCAACTCATGTCCAACAGAGATAGAGAAAGAGAATAGAGTTAATAGTAAGAGTAATAATTTATATTTAGATAATATATTGTCGGGAAATCCCGACTACAATTTTCCTACTTGGCTTGAAGAAACAGCTATAAAAGATTTAGAGAAAACAAAACATAAAGAACTTTGGATTCCTATTGCTTATCTGAATCAAGTAGCTAATAAGAGGTATAAGTTTGTTGATAAGACAAAAAGGCTTTTACTAGCACGATTCAAAGAAGGCTATACACTGGAAGATTTTAAACAGGTGATAGATATTAAAACAGCAGAATGGAAGGATAGTCCTGAATTTTCTAAATATCTGAGACCTGAAACACTTTTTGGATCTAAGTTTGACGGTTATTTGAATCAAAAGCCTAAAACCATAAAAGGGAAGTCCGAAGACAACTTTCCAGATCTACCATTTTAGGAGTTGCACAGATGAAGGAACAATTTAAAGAATTTAATAACAGAAAAATATCGGATAAAGTTTGCGATATTCACCAGGTAAATTATTGGGAAATTTCTGTACCGGTGTTAGGGGGTTCAGAAAGAAAACTACAAGCATTTTGCCCAGAGTGCGTGAAGGGAGAGATTAAACAGAAAGAGAAAGACCTATTGCAGCAGTTCGAGGACAGACAAGCCTACTTTAAAAACTTATGATGTGTTAATGCGTGACAGTACGATCCCTAACGAGTTGAAAGGAGCGACGTTTGATAATTTCTTTGTTAAGACTACAGAGGAGCGTCAGATGTTAGAGTTTGTAAAGGGGCAAGCCCAGAAGTACCTTGGAGGTATGACGGGAAATACCTTAATTAGTGGTAGCACAGGAATAGGGAAAAGTCATTTATCTCTTGCTCTGGCCAAAGAAATCAATGAGAGTTTCAGAGAGAAGAACGATCCTAAGAGTGTCTTATTTGTCAGCTTAACCGAGATTATCAAGCAGATAAAAGAAGGTTGGGCTTATGGAAGGAATGCAAACTTAACAGAGTATGAGGCAGTTAAAAAGCTAGTTGATGTTGATTTTCTAATCATCGATGACCTTGGGGCAAAAAATGGAACAATCACTCCTAAGAGTGACTGGGAACAGGATTTCTTGTTTGATATTATCAACAATCGAGAAACTACGATTTTCAACACGAACCTAGATAGTAGTGAACTGCGGACGGTATACAATGCTAGAAATTCAAGTAGAATTTTGAAAGGTTTAGAAGGGAACACTTTCAAGGCTTTCACGATCAAAGATAAGAGATATACTATAAACACAGTGAGGGGAGAATATCAATGAATGATGATAAAATGCGATTTGCAACAGAGAAAGGCTTTGTTGTCTACGAAAAATGTGGTATAATAGAGATAGAAAAAGTTCCAAGTTTTGGAGAAATTATTTTATTCTATTCAGATGGGAAATTTACTCATCTAGTCAAAAAAGAAACTAAAAAATAAGTCTATTGAGAACAACTCAGGGACATACCGTAAGCATATAATGCTAGTGGTATGTCCCTTTTTGTTTGCATAGAAAGGGGGTGAGAGCAATGTCAGGAGATACTTCTTTAGGGTATGTAGTAGCCAATAAGTTTTCTATGGATCCAGATAAAAGACAGAAAATCTTTTCTCAGTGTAAAAAAGAAGATGATAGCTTAGAACAACGGAAACAAGAAATACTAGAGAAATATGCTAACAAACAAGACAAATCAAAATCTAGAAAAAATGATTTTAAAGGCTCGGAGAGTCATAAAAGAAAAGCTAAAAGCAAAGAATTTTAGAAAAAATTATAAACAAAAATCAGATATTAAAAGATGAAGGAGCAAAAAATGACAACTAACTTAGTTAAACAAAAAGAAAATCTAGAAGCTTATATCCGGAGTACAGGTTATAACACTAGGGGAATGAAAGTAGAAAATAATCATGTACTCATTGAAAAACCAATACTTGATAGTTACGAAGATGAACATCAACGTAAAGAATTGGTTGATCTAGTAAATGTTATTGAGACTCGTACCCGTGGTGGGAAGTATGAAGTAACTGACTTTGAATCTGATTCATTACAAGAAGTTAGTGAAAATTCGGTTGAGAGAACAGAAGCAGATAAAAAGAAAACTATCAGCGTTGATTACTTAGTTAAATTATTCAGTGGAAAACTTGATTTTTCACAGGAACAATTAGATGATGGCCAATATAATTTAACGGATTTTCTTGGTAAGAAGATTATTAAATTAAAACGTAGAACACGAAATAGAGAGATTGGGAAAATTCTCCAAACTGCGAAAGTGCAGACTGCTACAAGTATGGACGACTTGAAATCTATTGTTTCTTTAATCAATCCAGAGCGCAATGTATCTATGGTTGTTAGTCAATCACTATTTAGTGTCTTAGAAAAAATGAAAGACACTTCAGGAAATTATCTTCTTAAAGTTGATAAAGAGACAGGGACAAGTGAAACATTCTTTGTAGATAACTTTTTAATTGTAGATGATACAACATTAGGGAATAAAGGTGACAAAAAAGGCTTTATCGGAGATCTAGAAAACTTTGTTACTTTGTTTGATCGCAAGAAAGATACACTTAGTTGGGTGAATGCGAATGACTATTTTGGAAAACGGTTGATTTTACATACCCGATTTGATGTAAGAAAAGTTGAAGAAGATTGTGGTTACTTTATTCAATGGAATTAGGAGAAAGAAATGGATATTAATCAAGTATTTGATACACTGGATGATTTAGATAATAAAAAAAGTAAGACTAATTCAGCACGAGAACAGTTAAGCGAAAAAAGGAAAAGCCTGTTAGGCAATCAAGCAGTTTCATTTGAGAACATAGATTCTTTTTTGTCAAATAACTTAGAATCTTTAGAGCAGCTGGAAAATATGGAAAAAGCTATTAATGGCCTTCAGGAAAAATTTGATAGTGATTTTTCAGAAGCTAATGCAGTCATCTTTGAATACATTTTTAAAGAGACTAAGCAACGGATGGAAACTAAGAAGATCTATAAACAATACCGAAAGAAACTTAGACAAATTCTGGACGCATATGATGAAATTCAAGAACTAAAGAAGAATGTGGAAGAAATCCATACAGGTGTAGTCAGAGAAATAAGTCAGAAACATTCTCTATTGCTATATCGAACAGAAGTAAGTCCACTTACTGTTCTACCATTTTTAACCCCTGATTCTAGCGGGTGGATGAATTTTTCTAAGGAATATCGGGACATTAAAGAGTATTTAGAAAAATAGGGAACAAATTAAGTAAGGCTAGTGATATATGGCTGAAACAGAAGAGATATCGCTAGTCCTACTTTTATGCTTTACTAAGTTTCACATAACAAAGTAAGCATAAACTGAAAAGAAGTAATAGCTTGAAAGCAAGGTATATCAGGGGTTTACAGAATGGAGTGAGTTTCACAGAATGTAAGATATGAGAAACTGAGGGGATAAATTAAAGAAATTTCCCTTGAACTTGTCATACTGAAGAGTTGTCAAACTTAAAACAATGATACCTGATAAGTGGAGTGTTGGAAGGCTTTTAGCGCTTTTTGTCAGTTTGACAGAATTTACAATTTGACAAATTGCAAGATAAAAAATTTTTAAAATTTAAGTGGAGGTACTTGCCTATGTACGAGTTGAGTAACAGAGACTTGGACGGGATAGATATTGAGTTAGGACGGTATAGAACGCTTGCTAATAAAATTTATTTGAGAAGACAGGAACTAATACATAATAAGAAACATAGCGCTGAAGATTATACTGGTGGGAAAGGCAAGATAGTATCTAGTCCTACTGAAGCGACAATCATTAGAATTGAAGAAGACCAAACACTAAGATATTTAGAAGGTTTCAAACTAGTTGTAGATACCTTGATGGAAAACTTAATTGAAAGTGATCTAGTAATTTTTAAAATGAGATATTTAGAAGCTGGTGCGACTTGGGAAGACGTGGCAGAGAAACTAAATAAAACTACTCGTTACATAAATAGCCGTAGAAAGGTAATCGCTAAAAGATTTGTGGAATTGAAAGGATATTGACTCCCCCCACCTTTTAAAAAATCTTTCTTCCCAGTAGGGTACCGGTGAAGGGAACTTTTTCCAAGTCGGAGATGTTCAGAGAAAAAGGGGGTAAAAACTTATTGTTTTTAGAAAAAAGTATTAGTTTTTCTAAAATAGAATTGAGATGAAACTATTTTTCTGAAATAAGACCTAATTTTCAATTGATAAATGAATTGATTATGTCATTTATTTTTAAGATTTCTTCCAATAATAGTTTTTGATACTCTTTAAAATTTTTTGAGGAATGAAATTCAATCAGTTCTTCAAAGAATTTCGGGGGATTGGTAAATATTTGTAATGGGACATTTGAAATTTTATAATGAAATATATTATTTCTAAAATCTTGTCGGAAGTTAAAAACTTTTTCTTTGCGATCAAGGATATCAACAACTTCCTCCCGTTGGAAATCAGGAAATAAAGAGCTTTCCTTATTAAGAATCAAGCGTAAGGCTGTAATACTAACTAAATAGCATTGGCTTAGCGAGCGTGTAAAAAAGTAATTTTTTGATTTTAAGACACTTGGCATAATATGTACTACAAAATTATTCTGGCATAATATGTTAAATAAGAATAACTGAGTGCCCGTAGGCAGAACTCCTGTTAAAAAATTCCTTCTTTTAGATTCAAATAAGAAAAAATCACGTTGTTCAAAGTTTTCAATTTTAATATCCTGGATTGTAGGCTTCTTAATAGTTTTTTGATTTACTGAATTAATTAAAGTTCCTAAAGCTTTGCTAAATTCAAAAAATAAATCAGTAGCTCTTTTATCAAAATAGGAAATATCCTTTTTATCAGTTTTCGATAAAATACTTTCTAGGTAAATATGATATTGGTTAGTGTTAGCGTATGGAATTTCGTTGAAGTAATATACCCCTAAATCATGTTGTCCAAAAATATTGATTACGAGTTTTTGAAATAAATTGTAATTTTCTACCATTTGTGAATAAAAGCGTCTCTCTATTTCAAGTATCAGTTTGTTAGCCTTGCTATATTTTTTATCAGAGTATTGCTTATAACTCACTCGGACACTAGATATTATTTTTTGAAATTCCTGTTCTCCAATATTTGGAAAATCACTATGAACATTTCTAGGTAAAAACTTTAGTATTCCATCACAGAGAGATGATACAAAAGGAAGGATACCTATTGATAGTTCTGAATAAACTGTCTTATCCAAACTTACAATATTTTCAAGCAGTTGCCTTACTTCAGCAACTTCATCAAGTAGGATTGAAAAAGAAATCATTTCTATCTTATCCATGTTAATCCTTTCAGAAAGTTATTGTTTATATTATAGTTATTGTAACATTATTATTGATAATTGATTAGATGAATAAAAAAGCACCTTCAAAGGTGCTAGTTCTTGCCTGCTGAACTCGTCAATATTACGCCCTTTTTAGGGCTCTTTTTGTGGACTTTTTTAGGAACTTTCAAGAAAAACTAAGGCGATTTAATGCCTAAATGTTTTTAAAGAAAGTCAGTATTTTCAAGGGCTGAGCTCTAAAAATTTGACTTATAGAGTGTTAAATGATAGTATAGTCAAAGATAGTCAAGGTTTAAGAAGAGAGGTGGGTTTGTAATGAGATTTAAAAATACATCGGATCATATTGAGGCCTACATCAAGGCGATTTTAGATCAATCTGGAATTGTGGAGTTGCAACGGAGTCAGTTGGCCGATACTTTTCAGGTTGTTCCTAGTCAGATTAACTATGTGATCAAAACACGCTTTACGGAAAGTAGAGGCTACTTGGTTGAAAGTAAGCGTGGTGGCGGAGGTTATATTCGTATAGGACGGATTGAGTTTTCTAGTCATCATGAAATGCTCAAGGAGCTGCTTTACTCGATTGGTGAGCGAGTTAGTCAAGAAATTTATGAGGATATTCTGCAGCTTTTGGTTGAGCAGGAATTAATGACCAAGCAGGAGATGAATTTGCTAGTATCAGTAGCTTTGGATCGCGTTTTAGGAGAAGAAGCTTCAGTTGTTCGTGCAAACATGCTACGACAGGTCATACAAGAGGTAGATAGAAAAGGGAAGTAAGATGAACTATTCAAAAGCATTGAATGAATGTATCGAAAGTGCCTACATGGTTGCTGGCCATTTTGGAGCTGGTTACCTAGAGTCTTGGCACTTGTTGATTGCCATGTCCAATCACAGTTATAGTGTGGCAGGGGTGACTTTAAATGATTATCCATATGAGATGGACCGTTTAGAAGAGGTGGCTTTGGAACTGACTGAAACGGACTATAGCCAGGATGAAACCTTTACGGAATTGCCGTTTTCTCATCGTTTGCAGGTCCTTTTTGATGAAGCAGAGTATGTAGCGTCAGTGGTCCATGCTAAGGTGCTAGGGACAGAGCACCTCCTCTATGCGATTTTGCATGATGGCAATGCCTTGGCGACTCGTATCTTGGAGAGGGCTGGTTTTTCTTATGAAGACAAGAAAGATCAGGTTAAGATTGCTGCCCTTCGTCGAAATCTAGAAGAACGTGCAGGCTGGACTCGTGAAGACCTCAAGGCTCTACGCCAACGCCATCGTACAGTAGCTGACAAGCAAAATTCTATGGCCAATATGATGGGCATGCCCCAGACTCCAAGCGGTGGTCTCGAGGACTATACGCATGATTTGACAGAGCAAGCGCGTTCTGGCAAGTTAGAACCAGTCATCGGTCGGGACAAAGAAATCTCGCGTATGATTCAAATCTTGAGTCGGAAGACAAAGAATAATCCTGTCTTGGTTGGGGATGCTGGTGTCGGGAAAACTGCTCTGGCGCTTGGTCTTGCCCAGCGTATTGCTAGTGGGGATGTGCCTACGGAAATGGCTAAGATGCGCGTGTTAGAGCTTGATTTGATGAATGTTGTTGCAGGGACACGTTTCCGTGGTGACTTTGAAGAACGCATGAACAATATCATCAAGGATATTGAAGAAGATGGCCAAGTCATCCTCTTTATCGATGAACTTCATACCATCATGGGTTCTGGTAGTGGGATTGACTCAACTCTAGATGCGGCCAATATCTTGAAGCCAGCCTTGGCGCGTGGAACCTTGAGAACAGTTGGTGCGACCACTCAGGAAGAATATCAAAAACACATCGAAAAAGATGCGGCCCTTTCTCGTCGTTTCGCCAAAGTGACGATTGAAGAGCCAAGTGTTGCAGACAGCATGACCATTTTACAAGGCTTGAAGGCGACTTATGAGAAACATCACCGTGTGCAAATCACAGATGAAGCGGTTGAAACAGCCGTTAAGATGGCTCATCGTTACTTGACTAGTCGTCACTTGCCAGACTCTGCTATCGACCTCTTGGATGAGGCAGCAGCAACAGTGCAAAATAAGGCTAAGAATGTAAAAGCAGACGATTCAGGTTTGAGTCCAGCTGACAAGGCCTTGATGGATGGTAAGTGGAAACAAGCTGCTCAACTAATTGCTAAAGAAGAGGAAGTGCCTGTCTATAAAGTCTTGGTGACAGAGTCTGATATTTTGACCACCTTGAGTCACTTATCAGGTATTCCAGTTCAAAAACTGACTCAAACGGATGCTAAGAAATACTTAAACTTGGAAGCTGAATTGCATAAACGTGTCATCGGTCAAGATCAAGCAGTTTCAAGTATTAGCCGTGCCATTCGCCGCAACCAGTCAGGGATTCGCAGTCATAAGCGTCCGATTGGTTCCTTTATGTTCCTAGGGCCTACAGGTGTCGGTAAGACCGAATTGGCCAAGGCTCTGGCAGAAGTTCTTTTTGATGACGAATCAGCCCTTATCCGCTTTGACATGAGTGAGTATATGGAGAAATTCGCAGCCAGTCGTCTCAACGGAGCTCCTCCGGGCTATGTGGGTTATGAAGAAGGTGGGGAGTTGACCGAGAAGGTTCGCAACAAACCATACTCTGTTCTCCTCTTTGATGAGGTAGAAAAAGCCCACCCAGACATCTTTAATGTCCTCTTGCAGGTCTTGGATGATGGTGTCTTGACCGATAGCAAGGGTCGCAAGGTTGACTTTTCAAATACCATTATTATCATGACGTCAAATCTTGGTGCGACAGCCCTTCGGGATGACAAGACTGTCGGATTTGGGGCTAAGGATATTCGTTTTGACCAGGAAAATATGGAAAAACGCATGTTTGAAGAGTTGAAAAAGGCTTATAGACCGGAATTCATCAATCGTATTGATGAAAAGGTGGTCTTCCATAGTCTGTCTAGCGACCATATGCAGGAAGTGGTGAAGATTATGGTCAAACCTTTAGTTGCAAGTTTGGCTGAAAAAGGCATTGACTTGAAATTACAAACTTCCGCACTGAAATTGTTGGCAAATCAAGGATACGACCCAGAGATGGGAGCTCGTCCACTTCGCAGAACCTTGCAAACAGAAGTGGAAGACAAGTTGGCAGAACTTCTTCTTAAGGGAGATTTGGTGGCAGGCAGCACACTTAAGATTGGTGTTAAAGCAGGCCAGTTAAAATTTGATATTGCATAAAAAGCGAGGCCGGGAAAAAGTTCCCGACCTCTTTATTTGCCTTTATTAGTTTGATTTGCTGTTGCGACTGTTTTAGGGATGGCTATCTTTCTTAGAATTACTCAACAAGTGAGTAAAGAAGTCTTTGTATCGTTGTTTGAGATATTTCTCATGCAAAACTAACAAAGCGATATAGAAAATCAAAAAGATTGTAGTCAGATAAAACACATCAAATGCAGTTCGCGCATAGTAAGCGGCTGATTGATAAGAGCCAATAGCTACCAAAATCAACCAAGGCAGATACTTGTAATACTTATTTAGCATAAGAGTGCACCTCCTATATTCTATTTCAATGTTATTATATTCCTTTGTACTTAAAATTGCAAGCGATTACAAAAAATAAATTCAAATTTTTAATAGGAAAATCTCCTGTTTTTCTGTTTTATTACGAATAGAAGAGTAGGAGGAGTAAATGTATCTAAAGTATTTAAGATTTTTAAAATAGTTTAGATAAATTGTTGACATATTTAAATTACAATGTTACAATTATATTACAAAAAGATTTCTTTATATTTCTAAAATATTACAAAGGGGTAGAAAAATGAAAAAGAAAACATATATCAAATTGATGGCAGCAACTGTATTGGCTTCTACCTTGCTGTTAGGAGCTTGTGGAAATAAAAAGGAAACAACTCAAGCAAGCAGTTCTGCTAAGACAAGCCAATCATCAAGCTCTAAAGCAGCTTCTGCTAGCAAAGAAAGCAAGACTCAGAAGTCCTCAAGTTCAGCTTCATCTGAAAAGGCCAAGACAGCTACTGACCAGTCTGCAGCAACTGCAACGCCATCACAAGCGGCACCTGCACCAGAGCAAAGACAAGGTCAAGAAGTGTCTAATCAACAGGCGGCTAGTAAACAGACTCCTGCTCAGGCTCCTTCAACTCAACAGGCTCCTCAAGCCCAGTCTAACCAATCAAGCTATGATCCTACAACTGACCGCAAACTTCAAGACAAACAGGCAGAGCAAAATAAACGCTATAAGGGTGTCTTAACCATGGTTGATGGTGATTTCTCAGCTGCAGCGGGCAATTGGAAGGGAGTCAATGGCGAAACTATCACAGTTTCATCAGGAGGTCAATTCACAGTAGAATCTTCTGATGGAAAGAAAGAAAACTACTCTATCAAAGGCTACTCTTATACTCTTGATGATGGCAAGTATAATGCCAAAATTGGTGGAGGAAAAGTCATCCAAATTACAACAGGAGCGGATGGTAAGGTTTCCAGCGTTGCTTTGAGTCAATAATAACTCTCAGTATTTGAATTTTTACAATCAAAGAAAATCCGTCAGCTCAATAAGAGTTGACGGATTATTTTATACTTGTACTTGGGTTAAAAATTCTTCTGTAGTAAGAATTTGAGCAAACTCATCTTGTAGAGAAAGGAGATTAATCTCATGGATAGTCTCAGGAGAGATGGCCTGACCGTTTTTGTTAGATAGGGTAAAACTGGCAGTGGCATCTGCTAGTAAAGTGACTTCAAAACCAAGATTTGCTGCCATTCGTGTCGTAGTAGATACACAATGAGGCAGGGTCAAACCAACAACGACTAAATGACAAATCTGATTTGTTCGTAAATATGTTTCAAGATTTGTTCCAATGAAGGCGCTATTAACCGTTTTTTGAAAGACAGGTTCTGCAGTAACTGGCTCAAATCCACTTTTAAATACCTGATTTTGTTTGTTATGAAATTGCGACTGGGGGTTGTCAGATATGTGTTGAACATGTAAGACTGGAAGAGCGTGTTTACGAAAGTATGCCAGTATCCTCAATGCTTGTTGTTCAGCTTGAGGGTTATTTCGTTCTCCCCAGATAGGGTTATCAAATGCTTTTTGCATATCGATAATCAGTAGAGCAGTATGAACCATTTTAAGCCTTATCCAATTGCAAGAGGGATTCAATCTCTGCTAGGGTGCTAGCTTGTGAAATGGCTCCACGGAGTTTGGCAGCGCCAGATGTTCCACGGAGGTAGTGAGGAGCGAGGCCACGGAATTCACGAACTGCGACGTTTTCCCCTTTGAGGTTAATCAAACGTTTCAAGTGTTCATAGGCGATTTTCATCTTATCTTCAAAGGTCAAATCAGGTAGGATTTCTCCTGTTTCAAAGTAATGGTTGATTTGGTTAAAGAGGTAGGGATTGCCCATGGCAGCGCGGCCAATCATAACTGCGTCAGCACCGACTTCTTCGATGCGTTGTTTGGCTTCTTGGACCGTACGGATGTCACCGTTGGCGAGAAATGGAATCTTGGTCAAAGCTTGAGCGACCTTGTGAAGGGTCTCAAGGTCTGCGTGACCTGTATACATTTGCTCACGGGTACGGCCATGCATAGCAAGGGCAGAAACACCTGCAGCTTCAGCAGCGAGGGCATTTTCTACTGCAAGAGATGGATCAGCCCAGCCTGTACGCATTTTGACAGTAAGTGGGATATCAAGGACAGATTGGACCTTGTTGATGATAGAGTAAATCTTGTCTGGATCCTTGAGCCACATAGCGCCAGCTTCGTTCTTCACGATTTTATTAACAGGGCATCCCATGTTGATATCCACGATATCGGTCTTAGTGTTTTCTTGGATAAATTCTGCTGCGCGTGCTAGGCTGTCTTCATCACTACCAAAAAGTTGGATAGAGACAGGGTTTTCGCCTTCATCGATATGAAGCATGTGCAGGGTTTTTTCGTTGTTGTATTGGATTCCCTTGTCAGAGACCATTTCCATGACAACGAGTCCAGCTCCGAGCTCTTTTGCGATGGTCCGAAAGGCTGAGTTGGTGACACCAGCCATAGGTGCTAAAACGGTACGATTGGGAATCTCAACATTGCCAATCATAAAAGGTGTATTAAGATTTGTCACGAATGAGTTCCTCCAGGTCGTTTTCATCAAAGTTATAAGTAGTTTGGCAGAATTGACAAGTGATTTCTGCTCCGTGGTCTTCCTCTTTCATTTCCTGTAAGTCTGAGATTGGAAGGCTAGCAAGAGCGTTCATAAAGCGTTCATGGCTACAGTCACATTGGAAACGGATCTCTTCTTCGGATAGGCGTTTGTAGGCCTCGTCACCGTAGATAGCCTTGAGAAGGGCTTCGATATGGTCTTCACTTTCGAGAAGCGTTGAGATAGCTGGCATTTCTTGGATGCGTTTCTCAAAGCGAGCAATTTCTTCTTCCTTGGCTCCTGGCAAGACTTGAACTAGGAAACCACCTGCAACCTTAACCTTGTCTTCTTCGTCTAAAAGGACATTGAGGCCGACTGCAGAAGGCGTTTGTTGGCTTTCAGTCAGGTAAAAGGCAAGGTCTTCACCAATTTCCCCAGAGATAAGGGGAGTCATAGAGTTGTAAGGATTTCCAGTACCGTAGTCTGTGATAACGAGGAATTGACCATTTCCAACAAAAGGTCCAACTAGAACTTCACCAGTTGCAGTCTTTTTGATGTCAACACCAGGATTTTGAACATAGCCTTTGACGTTCCCCTTGGTGTCAGCGACGGTGATGATAGCTCCTAGAGAGCTAGATCCCAGTACCTTCACTGTTAGTTTGGTATTTCCTTTTTCATTGGCTGCGAGAATCTGGCTAGCGATAAGAGTTCGACCAAGTGCTACAGTTGAGCTAGCTTGGGTTTGGTGTTTTTCTTGAGCAGTGCGGACGGTTTCAGTGCTATCAAGGACAAAAGCACGAAAGGCGCCACTTTCTGATATTGTTTTAATAATTTTATCCATAGCTACTATTTTAGCATAAAAATGCCCAAAGGGGGAGCCGTGTGTTTGCTGATTTTCAGGATAATGGATAAGGAAATCAGCATGAAAATAAAAAGAGAAACAGATTATTTCAGCATTTGTAAGATTTATGCTATGCTTAAGGTAGAAAATGAAAGGGGTAACAAATGTATTTAGGAGATTTGATGGAAAAGGCTGAATCTGGCCAATTTTCAATCCTTTCCTTTCTATTACAAGAGTCTCAGACGACCGTCAAGGCTGTAATGGAGGAAACAGGATTTTCAAAAGCAACCCTAACCAAATATGTCACCCTGCTCAATGACAAGGCTTTGGATAGTGGCTTAGAGCTGACTATTCACTTAGAAGATGAAAATCTGCGTCTGTCAATCGGTGCAGCTACCAAGGGGAGAGATATCCGGAGCTTGTTTTTGGAGAATGCTGTTAAATACCAGATTTTGCTCTATCTTCTCTACCACCAACAGTTTTTAGCCCATCATCTGGCTCAAGAATTGATGATTAGTGAGGCAACACTTGGTCGCCACTTAGCTAGTTTAAATCATATTTTGTCAGAATTTGACTTATCCATCCAAAATGGACGTTGGCGAGGTCCAGAGCATCAGATTCGTTACTTTTATTTTTGTCTTTTCCGCAAGGTCTGGTCGAGTCAGGAGTGGGAAGGTCACATGCAGAAACCAGAGAGAAAGCAGGAAATTGCTACACTAGAAGAAATCTGCGGTGCAAGCTTGTCTTCGGGCCAGAAATTGGACTTGGTTCTCTGGGCTCACATCAGTCAACAGCGTCTCCGAGTCAATGCCTGTCAGTTTCAAGTTATAGAAGAGAAAATGCATGGCTATTTTGACAATATTTTCTACCTTCGTTTGCTGAGAAAGACTTCGTTCTTTTTTGCTGGGCAACACATCCCTCTCGGAACTGAGGATGGGGAGATGATGATATTCTTCTCTTTCCTCCTATCTCATCGCATTCTTCCTCTTCATACAATGGAATATATCCTTGGTTTTGGAGGGCAGTTGGCAGATTTGCTGACACAATTGATTCAAGAAATGAAGAAGGAGGAGTTGCTGGGTGATTATACAGAGGATCACGTTACCTATGAACTCAGTCAGCTTTGTGCTCAAGTCTATCTCTATAAGGGCTATATTTTACAGGACCGCTATAAGTACCAGTTAGAGAATCGCCATCCTTATTTGCTGATGGAACATGATTTTAGGGGGACGGCAGAGGAGATTTTTCATGCTCTACCTGCCTTTCAGCAGGGGACGGATTTGGATAAGAAAATTCTCTGGGAATGGCTCCAGTTAATCGAATATATGGCTGAAAACGGTGGCCAGCATATGCGGATTGGTCTGGATTTGACATCTGGTTTTCTTGTCTTTTCAAGGATGGCATCCATTTTGAAACGGTATTTGGAATACAATCGTTTTATCACCATTGAAGCCTATGACCGAACTCGGCATTATGATTTGCTAGTTACAAATAACCCGATTCATAAGAAGGAACAGACACCAGTCTATTATTTAAAAAATGACTTGGATATGGAAGATTTGGCAGGGATTCGTCAGTTATTATTCACTTAAAAGGCTTGGTTGTTCCAGGTCTTTTTGTGAAATTCACACAATCTACTCACATTTTTTAAAAAATTCAAAAAAGTTGATGAACAAGAAAGCGCTTTATTTTGTATACTAGTAAGTGTAAAGAGGAAACATCCTCAAGATCTTTATCAGGAGGACAGCACATGTCACAAGAAAAATACATTATGGCCATTGACCAGGGAACTACAAGTTCTCGTGCCATCATTTTCAACAAAAAAGGGGAAAAGGTTAGCTCGAGTCAAAAAGAGTTTACCCAGATTTTCCCTCAGGCAGGTTGGGTAGAGCACAATGCCAATGAAATTTGGAATTCCGTCCAGTCAGTTATTGCGGGTGCTTTCATCGAAAGTGGTGTCAAGCCAAATCAAATCGAAGCAATCGGGATTACCAACCAACGTGAAACAACTGTTGTCTGGGATAAGAAAACAGGGCTTCCTATCTACAACGCAATCGTTTGGCAGTCACGTCAGACAGCACCTTTGGCTGAACAACTAAAAAGTCAAGGTTATGTGGAAAAATTCCATGAAAAGACTGGTTTGATCATTGATGCTTACTTCTCTGCTACCAAGGTTCGTTGGATTTTGGATCATGTAGAAGGCGCTCAAGAGCGAGCAGAAAAAGGAGAATTGCTCTTTGGTACTATCGATACTTGGTTAGTTTGGAAGTTGACTGACGGTGCGGCTCACGTGACGGACTACTCAAATGCAGCTCGTACTATGCTCTACAATATTAAAGAACTTAAATGGGATGATGAGATTTTGGAAATCCTCAACATTCCTAAGGCTATGCTACCAGAAGTTCGTTCTAACTCTGAAATCTACGGTAAGACAGCGCCATTCCATTTCTACGGTGGAGAAGTGCCAATCTCAGGTATGGCTGGGGACCAACAGGCAGCCCTCTTTGGACAGTTGGCCTTTGAACCTGGTATGGTTAAAAATACTTATGGAACAGGTTCTTTCATCATCATGAATACTGGTGAAGAGATGCAGTTGTCTGAAAATAACCTCTTGACAACCATTGGTTACGGAATCAATGGCAAGGTTTACTATGCCTTGGAAGGTTCTATCTTCATCGCAGGAAGTGCCATTCAATGGCTTCGTGACGGTCTTCGCATGGTTGAAAATTCACCAGAATCTGAAAAATACGCTCGTGATTCTCACAATAATGATGAAGTTTATGTCGTTCCAGCCTTTACAGGTCTAGGTGCTCCATACTGGAACCAAAACGCTCGAGGTTCTGTCTTTGGCTTAACTCGTGGAACAACTAAAGAAGACTTTATCAAGGCGACTTTGCAATCTATTGCTTATCAAGTACGTGACATCATCGACACCATGCAAGTGGATGCGCAAACAGCTATCCAAGTCTTGAAAGTAGACGGTGGTGCAGCTATGAACAATTTCCTCATGCAATTCCAAGCTGATATTTTGGGAATCGATATCGCACGCGCCAAAAACTTGGAAACAACAGCTCTAGGGGCAGCCTTCCTAGCAGGTTTGTCAGTGGGCTATTGGAAGGACTTGGATGAGTTGAAACTCTTGAATGAGACAGGAGAACTCTTTGAACCATCTATGAATGAATCTCGCAAGGAACAACTCTACAAGGGCTGGAAGAAGGCTGTGAAAGCAACCCAAGTCTTTGCGGAAGTAGACGACTAATACTGGAAGAATAAAGCGACTCAGTTAGAAAGTGTGTAAATATGGAATTTTCAAAGAAAACACGTGAATTATCAATTCAAAAAATGCAGGAACGTACCTTGGACCTCTTGATTATCGGTGGAGGAATCACTGGTGCTGGTGTAGCCTTGCAGGCGGCAGCTAGTGGTCTAGATACTGGTTTGATTGAAATGCAGGACTTCGCAGAAGGAACATCCAGTCGTTCAACAAAATTGGTTCACGGAGGACTACGTTACCTTAAGCAATTTGATGTAGAAGTAGTATCAGATACAGTTTCTGAACGTGCAGTGGTTCAACAAATCGCACCACACATTCCAAAACCGGACCCAATGCTCTTACCAGTTTACGATGAAGATGGAGCAACCTTTAGCCTCTTCCGTCTTAAAGTAGCTATGGATTTGTACGACCTTTTGGCAGGAGTTAACAACACACCAGCTGCTAACAAGGTCTTGAGCAAGGAAGAAGTCTTGGAACGCCAGCCAAACTTGAAGAAAGAAGGTTTGGTAGGAGGTGGAGTTTATCTTGACTTCCGTAACAACGATGCCCGTCTCGTGATCGAAAACATCAAACGTGCCAACCAAGACGGTGCCCTCATTGCCAACCACGTTAAAGCAGAAGGTTTCCTATTTGACGAAAGTGGCAAGATTACAGGTGTGGTAGCTCGTGATTTGTTGACAGACCAAGTCTTTGAAATCAAGGCCCGTCTGGTGATTAACACAACAGGTCCTTGGAGCGACAAGGTACGTAATTTGTCTAATAAGGGAACACAATTCTCACAAATGCGTCCAACTAAGGGAGTTCACTTGGTAGTGGATTCAAGCAAGATCAAGGTTTCACAGCCAGTTTACTTTGACACAGGTTTGGGTGACGGTCGTATGGTCTTTGTTCTCCCACGTGAAAACAAGACTTACTTCGGTACAACTGATACAGACTACACAGGTGATTTGGAACATCCAAAAGTAACTCAAGAAGATGTAGATTACCTACTTGGCATTGTCAACAACCGCTTCCCAGAAGCCAACATCACCATTGATGATATCGAAAGCAGCTGGGCAGGTCTTCGTCCATTGATTGCAGGCAATAGCGCTTCTGACTACAATGGAGGAAATAACGGAACCATCAGTGATGAAAGCTTTAACAACTTGATTGCGACTGTTGAATCTTATCTCTCTAAAGAAAAAACGCGTGAAGATGTTGAGGCTGCTGTCAGCAAGCTTGAAAGTAGCACATCTGAGAAACATTTGGACCCATCTGCAGTTTCACGTGGTTCGAGCTTGGACCGAGATGATAATGGTCTCTTGACCCTTGCTGGTGGTAAAATCACAGACTACCGTAAGATGGCTGAAGGAGCTATGGAGCGCGTGGTTGACATCCTCAAAGCAGAATTTGACCGTAGCTTTAAACTGATCAATTCTAAGACTTACCCTGTTTCAGGTGGGGAATTGAACCCAGCAAATGTGGACTCAGAAATCGAAGCCTTTGCGCAACTTGGAGTGTCACGTGGTTTGGATAGCAAGGAAGCTCATTACCTAGCAAATCTCTACGGTTCAAATGCACCGAAAGTCTTTGCTCTTGCTCATAGTTTGGAACAAGCGCCAGGACTCAGTTTGGCAGACACTTTGTCACTTCACTATGCAATGCGCAATGAGTTGGCTCTTAGCCCAGTTGACTTCCTTCTTCGTCGTACCAACCACATGCTCTTTATGCGTGATAGTTTGGATAGCATCGTTGAGCCAGTTTTGGATGAAATGGGACGATTCTATGACTGGACAGAAGAAGAAAAAGCAGGCTACCGTGCGGATGTCGAAGCGGCTCTCGCTAACAACGATTTAGCAGAATTAAAAAATTAAGAAAAAATAAAAGAGGCGGAGGGCAGGACTCCTAGTCTACCCTCTCCTTCTTTTTAATGGAGACAGAAAGATGATGAATGAATTATTTGGAGAGTTTTTAGGGACTTTAATCCTGATTCTTCTAGGAAATGGTGTTGTTGCTGGTGTGGTTCTTCCAAAAACCAAGAGCAACAGCTCAGGTTGGATTGTGATTACTATGGGTTGGGGGATTGCAGTTGCGGTTGCAGTCTTTGTATCTGGCAAGCTCAGTCCAGCTCATTTAAACCCAGCTGTGACAATTGGTGTAGCTTTAAAAGGTGACTTGCCTTGGGCTTCTGTTTTGCCTTATATCTTAGCCCAGTTTGCAGGGGCTATGCTCGGTCAGATTTTGGTTTGGTTGCAATTCAAACCGCATTATGAGGCAGAAGAAAATGCAGGAAATATTTTGGCTACTTTCAGCACAGGACCAGCTATCAAGGATACAGTTTCTAACTTGATCAGCGAAATCCTTGGCACCTTTGTATTGGTATTGACAATTTTTGCTTTGGGACTTTATGACCTTCAAGCAGGAATCGGAACCTTTGCAGTGGGAACATTGATTGTCGGTATCGGTCTATCACTAGGTGGGACAACAGGTTATGCCTTGAACCCAGCGCGTGACCTTGGACCTCGTATCATGCACAGTATCCTTCCAATTTCAAACAAGGGAGACGGAGACTGGTCTTATGCTTGGATTCCTGTTGTGGGACCTGTTATCGGTGCAGCCTTAGCCGTGCTTGTATTCTCACTTTTCTAATCTAGAAAACAATTATGTTGATAAAGCTTGAGATGAGTATCTCAGGCTTTTTTTCATTGAGTATAACTAATTAGTACTATCCAATCAACGATAATAATTCCTTCAAAAAATAGGAAGAATAAAGGCAATAGTTTTTGCTTTTTTATGTGAAAAATCTCACTTTTGTTTTCTGCTATTTTATGCTAAAATATTAAAAATCAAATTTTAATTCCAAAGTTGGCAACTAAGATAGGAGAGCTATATGTCTAATTCATTTATCAAATTGTTAGTCTCTCAATTGTTTGCAAATTTAGCAGATATTTTCTTTAGAGTAACAATCATTGCTAACATATACATTATTTCAAAATCAGTAATTGCCACATCATTAGTTCCCATTTTAATAGGGATATCCTCTTTTGTTGCGAGTCTTTTAGTTCCTTTAGTTACTAAAAGGATAGCGCTAAATAGGGTTTTATCTTTATCCCAATTTGGAAAGACTATATTATTGGCGATACTGGTAGGAATGTTTACCGTAATGCAATCAGTAGCGCCTTTGGTGATCTATCTATTTGTTGTTGCAATTTCCATATTAGATGGTTTTGCAGCACCCGTTTCCTATGCTATTGTGCCGCGCTATGCGACCGATTTGGGCAAGGCTAACTCAGCCTTGTCAATGACTGGTGAAGCTGTTCAATTGGTAGGGTGGGGGTTGGGTGGACTCTTGTTTGCAACAATTGGTCTGTTGCCTACCACGTTTATCATTTTAATCTTGTATATCATTTCTAGCTTTCTGATGTTATTTCTGCCTAACGCTGAAGTGGAGGTACTAGAGTCAGAGACCAATCTTGAAATTTTGCTCAAAGGTTGGAAGTTAGTTGCTAGAGATCCTAGATTAAGACTTTTTGTATCAGCAAATTTATTTGAAATTTTCTCAAATACGATTTGGGTTTCGTCTATCATACTTGTCTTTGTAACTGAGTTATTAAATGAAACGGAAAGTTACTGGGGATATTCTAATACAGCATATTCTATCGGGATTATAATTAGTGGCTTAATTGCTTTTCGTCTATCTGAAAAGTTTCTTGCTGCTAAATGGGAAAGTATTCTTTTTCCTCTTGTAGCCATGGCAATAGTGACACTGACTATTCTATATTTTCCAAATGCACAGATGTTTTTAGTATTTTCAGCTTTAGTTGGTATGTTATCGCAACTAAAAGAAGTTCCTGAAAGTGTATTTCTTCAGGAAACAGTAGAGGAAAATAACTTGGTTAATGTCTATTCCGTTCTTGAAGTGATTTCGACACTAGCATTTTCAGTATTTGTTTTGCTAATGAGCTATATTACTGAGAGTTTTGGTATTAGTATCAGTTTTTGGATATCGGCCATTTGTCTGATGATAGAAGCTATTTTAATTTATATCAGACGAGATTATTTTAAATAAGAGACTGGTTAAAAAGTCTTGAAAAATTAGAAAAGCGCATAGTATCAGGTGTTGAAAAACTTGATATTGTGTGTTTTATTATGAAATTGAATTTATGAAGAGAAAGTTCAAATCCATGAACTAAAAAAACAAGGAATTAGCTTAGAGCAACTTTCCACTATATTTGGAGTAGGTATTTCTAAACTAACGTACATATTTAGTTTGAGTGATCGTTATAGGATTGAAATTGTCAAGAAAGGGCAGAATCGCTATTATTCTCCAGAATTAAAACAAGAAATGATTGATAAAGTTCTTCTTGAAGGTCGTTCGCAAAGAAGTGTTAGTCTTGATTATGCCCTCCCAAACCAAGGAATGCTTCCAAATTGGCTGGCACAATACAGGAAAAACGGGTATACTATTGTTGAGAAAACAAGAGAGAGACCGACTGAAATGGGGTGTAAACGAAAGAAAACTTGGGGAGAAATGACAGAATTAGAACGACTTCAGGAGGAGAATGAACACTTACGTACTGAGGTAGCTTACCTAAAAAAGTTAAAAGAGTTATAGGAAGGGGACGAAGCCTTACAGCTAGAAAGGCAGAATTCTTCACTGGTTCCTTCATCAATTTTTTGTTCTTGAATTTTATTTATGGTGTGAATAATTTTGTCTCATTATTGGTATTCAGTACTAAGAGTCAGTTGGATTTTTTATTTTAAAAAATTAGAAAATAGAGGTATTTATAGTTTTTAAATTATGGTATAATGAATGGAGTTAACTATCCTTGGTGATATGATAGGAGCTAATCCTAAAAAGATAAATCAGGAGATGATAAAAAGAAAAAAGGAGTTTGGATGGTATGAATTATTTCGAGGGGAATGAATTCTTCCTTCTCTTGTTTGTAGTTTTACTGATTGGTTTTGTGGTAAATTTTTTTGAAAAACGTAAGGACTACTATATTTTGGCGCTCTCCCTCTTATTTACAGGAGCTATTTATGGCAAGAGTAGAGCGATGATTGTCTATTTACTCGCCTTTGTCGTTTACCAATATTTGATAGTTTTTCTAGCACAAAGGATGGAAGCAAAGCGGTTGAAACCTCTTGTTTTTCTTTCCATTCTGCCTTTGGTGATTAATAAAGTCTTTGCCTTGACTTCTCTGCATCTGTTGGCTTTTATTGGGATTTCTTATATGTCCTTTAAAACAATACAAATCATGCTGGAAATATCGGATGGTTTGATTAAAGAAAAAATCAATATAAAAGATTATCTTCAGTTTCTACTCTTTTTCCCAACAGTTAGTGCTGGCCCGATTGATCGGAGTAGGAGATTTTTAACAGAGATAAATGAGGTAATGCCTCGAAAAGGGTATCTAGAGTTAGCAGGGGACGGTGTTTATCGTATCGTTCTAGGCCTTCTTTACAAGGTTGTTCTATCAACCTATGTTTACCAGATGTTACTCGCTCTAAATAATACTAGCACAGTTGTCTATTCAATCAAGTATATGTACCTCTATACCTTGTATCTGTTCTTCGACTTTGCAGGTTATAGTCTAATGGCCGTTGGAAGTAGTAATATTCTAGGTATTCAGACACCGATGAACTTTAACAAACCTTTCTTGAGTGTTGATATCAAGGATTTCTGGACTAGATGGCATATCACCTTGTCAACCTGGTTGAGAGATTTCGTATTTTCAAGAGTCTTGATGCAGGTTATCAGGAAAAAATGGTTTAAAAATAGACTACACAATGCAATCTACGCCTATATGGTCAATATGTTGGTCATGGGTTTTTGGCATGGTCTTAGTGTTAGCTACATTGTTTATGGTTTTTATCACGGTGTCTTGATGGCTGGATTTGAAGTGTATCAAAAGAAAAGCACTTTTTATAAGAAAAATAAAAACAAAAATTGGTATAAACTACTAAGTTGGTTTGTGACCATGAATCTGGTTATGATTGGTTTCTTTATCTTTTCAGGTGAACCCTATAAAATCTTACTGACGATTTTAAAGAGATAAGAAATTGAAAAGAGGTTGGAAGAATCGAAGGGATAGGATAAAACGAGATGATTAAACTAAAAGCATTTTTGCTATCGCTAGTGCTTGTAATTGCGACGCTTGCCCTTTTAAATGTGACATACGTCAAGAAGATTGATGATTATTATAAAGTAAAGGATAACAGTATTCGCTATAGCACTTCGTATGAAAAGTATAAAAGTAGAGATATTCTGACAAGCAATATTACTGCCAATACACTGGTTTTATTGGGTTCTTCGGAGTTGGTTGCGACTATAAATGAAGACTATCATCCCAATAAAATTTTTAACTACAACGATTTTAATATCATGCAGATTGGGACCAGCTATTCTCAAAACATCATTCAGGCTACGACCTTGGGTTCTATTGAGGGATCTATGAGTAAGCGAAAAGTAGCTATAGTAGAGTCTGTTCAGTGGTTTGAAAAAGATGGGACTCATCAAGATGCCTTTTTGAACAAGGCTTCTCAGGAACATATTTTCCACATGCTAGATAATGATAAGATTAGTAAGGAAACGAAAAAAAAATTAATCAATCGGATTATTGATATTACCAAGGGAAACAAGCAACAAAATGACATCTACAAAAAATACAAAAGTTATTTCATAGATGAGAAAGGAATGATTGTTGATAAAAAACTATTGGAGTTCGATAATGCGATTTATTCCTTTAAACTCAAACAGACTTTTTATCAAAAACATGCCAAATCAGATTATCCTTCACTAGGGGATAAAACCCCAGACTATGATTGGGGGCAGCTGACGGATCAGTTTGTAGAAGAGGTCAAAAAGAAAACAAACAACAATGACTATGCTGTTGATAACAACTACTACAATACCTACTTGAAAGATCGCTATGTATCTTTGAAAGATTCTAATAAAAATTTGAGCTACTTGGAGTCACCAGAGTATTCAGATATGGAACTTTTCTTGACAGTTGCCAAGGAATTGGGAATTGAAGTTGAAGTCATTATTTTTCCAGTAAACGGGAAGTGGAACGACTACACAGGTGTTTCAAGAGAGATGCGGGAAAAAACTTACAAAAAAATAGAAGATGTTGCAAAAGGCCATGGTGCAACAGTACTAAACTATGGAAACAGAGAGTATGATGATTACTTTTTATTTGACGTGATGCACGTTGGAGTGAAAGGATGGATGGAAGTTGAAAAAGAACTTTACAAATTTGCAAACCAAGCTAACTAACACACACCGTTTAATCTTGTGGACGTTATTTTTCTATACGGTTATCTTAAGCATCGTGATTTATTGTTTTGTGACCGATTTTTCGAACATTCAAGAATTTATCTATAGTGAATTTTAGGATTACATACTATAAAAATCTCTAGATAAAGGGAACTGCACCGATAAAGTGAGACATAAGATAGGGCTCTATAATATTTATAGTGGAGAAATCCTCTATAGGTAGTATGGAGCCTACTTTGTTGTAGCCCCCATATAATCTATACTGAAAAGCACTCAAGCTATCATTAGAAAGAATCATGTGGAACAAATTAATGTTACTGAAACGTAGTGAAAATAGACGGGTAAACAATTGAAAAACTAGTCTATAAAGTGGTATAATAGCAGAAAATAAATTAGTAAGAAATTGATTTTATTTTAGCGAAAATTACAGAAATGAATGGTTTTTCTTGATGAAACAGAGAAAAGAATTGTACCTCTTTTTTGGTCGGACAGCCTTGTATTTTATTATCTTTCTAGGGCTACTTTACTTTTTTAGCTATCTTGGTCAGGGTCAAGGAAGCTTTATCTATAATGAATTTTAACTTGAAGGAGAATCCTTATTATGTCAAATAAACCAATAGTAGATATGATTGAAACCATTGAGCATTTTGCTCAGACCCAGCCTAGCTATCCTGTTTACAATGTTTTGGGGCAGGAACACACTTATGGAGATTTGAAGGCTGATTCGGATAGTTTGGCTGCAGCCATTGACCAACTAGGCTTGCCTGAGAAGTCTCCTGTGGTTGTTTTTGGAGGCCAAGAGTATGAGATGTTGGCAACTTTTGTAGCGCTGACTAAGTCAGGTCATGCCTACATTCCAATTGATAGCCATTCGGCTTTGGAGCGAGTTTCAGCTATTTTAGAAGTAGCGGAGCCAAGTTTGATTATTGCCATCTCAGATTTTCCATTGGAGCAGGTTTCTACGCCAATGATGACTCTAGCTCAGGTTCAAGAAGCCTTTGCTCAAGAGAATAACTATGAGATCACGCATCCAGTCAAGGGCGATGATAACTACTACATTATCTTTACTTCTGGTACAACTGGTAAGCCTAAGGGAGTGCAGATTTCACATGATAACCTCCTCAGCTTTACCAACTGGATGATTACGGACAAGGAATTTGCGACGCCAAGTCGTCCGCAAATGCTGGCTCAGCCACCTTATTCTTTTGACTTGTCTGTCATGTACTGGGCACCGACATTAGCACTTGGTGGTACACTTTTCGCTCTTCCTTCAGCTATTACTCAGGACTTTAAGCAACTCTTTGCGACCATCTTTTCATTGCCAATCGCTATCTGGACATCAACCCCTTCTTTTGCGGATATGGCCATGTTGTCTGAAGACTTTAATAGTAAGAAAATGCCTGGAATCACGCATTTCTACTTTGATGGCGAAGAATTGACGGTTAAAACAGCTCAAAAACTGCGCGAGCGTTTCCCAAATGCCCGTATTATCAATGCTTACGGCCCAACAGAAGCGACAGTGGCCCTGTCAGCAGTTGCCGTGACAGATGAGATGCTAGCGACTCTCAAACGTCTACCAATCGGCTATACCAAGGCTGATTCTCCAACCTTTATCATTGATGAGGAAGGTAATAAACTGCCAAATGGCGAACAGGGAGAAATCATTGTCTCTGGGCCAGCTGTTTCAAAAGGCTATATGAACAATCCTGAAAAAACGGCAGAAGCCTTCTTTGAGTTTGAAGGTCTACCAGCCTACCATACAGGAGATGTGGGAACTATGACAGATGAAGGCTTACTTCTTTACGGTGGACGTATGGACTTCCAGATTAAGTTCAACGGTTATCGCATTGAGTTAGAAGATGTTTCTCAAAACCTCAACAAGTCTCGCTTTATCGAATCTGCTGTCGCAGTACCGCGATATAACAAGGACCACAAGGTACAAAATCTATTGGCTTATGTCATCTTAAAAGACGGTGTTCGTGAGCAGTTTGAGCGAGATATCGATATTACCAAGGCCATCAAGGAAGACCTGACAGACATCATGATGTCCTACATGATGCCGTCTAAGTTCCTTTATCGAGACAGTCTGCCACTGACTCCAAATGGAAAAATTGACATCAAAGGATTGATTAACGAGGTGAATAAGAGATGATGGAGTTCTTTCAACAGCTTCCTCATTTAGAGCCATATGGGAATCCTCAGTATTTTGTCTATGTGATTGCTGCAACCTTGCCCATCTTTATCGGTCTCTTTTTCAAGAAACGCTTTGCCTGGTACGAGGTATTGGTTAGTCTCTTCTTTATCGTCACCATGTTGGTAGGTGGGAAGACCAATCAGTTGGCTGCCTTGGGTATTTACCTTTGCTGGGAAATATTGCTCCTGCTTTTCTACAAGCATTATCGAAAAAGCAAGGATGGCAAGTGGGTCTTCTACCTAGTTAGCTTTCTATCCCTCCTTCCGATTATCTTTGTCAAGGTGCAGCCAGCTATCAATGGAACACAGTCTTTGCTTGGGTTTTTGGGAATTTCTTACCTGACCTTTCGTTCGGTTGGGATTATCATCGAGCTGAGAGATGGAGTGATTAAGGATTTTACCCTCTGGGAATTCCTCCGTTTTCTTCTCTTCATGCCGACTTTTTCAAGTGGTCCAATCGATCGCTTTAAGCGTTTTAATGAAAATTATCAGACCATTCCTGAGCGGGATGAGTTGATGGATATGCTGGATGAATCTGTTCGCTATATTATGTGGGGATTTTTATATAAGTTTATCCTAGCTCATGTTTTAGGAGAAACTTTACTACCTCCTCTGAAGAATCTAGCCCTGCAGTCAGGTGGCTTCTTTAACCCCTATGCCTTGGCAGTTATGTATACCTTTGGTTTGGAGCTCTTCTTTGACTTTGCAGGTTACTCTATGTTTGCCTTGGCTATCTCAAACTTAATGGGAATCCGTAGCCCCATCAACTTTAATAAGCCTTTTTTATCAAGGGATTTAAAGGAATTTTGGAATCGCTGGCATATGAGTCTCTCTTTCTGGTTCCGTGACTTTGTCTTTATGCGAATGGTCATGGTGTTAACCAGAAAGAAGGTCTTTAAGAATCGCAATGTAACCTCAAGCCTGGCCTATATTGTAAATATGCTGATTATGGGATTTTGGCATGGTGTGACCTGGTACTATATCGCCTATGGCCTCTTTCATGGACTGGGCTTGGTCATCAATGACGCTTGGATTCGCAAGAAAAAAACGCTCAATAAGGAGCGGAAAAAATCAGGGAAAGCTGCTCTACCTGAGAATCGCTGGATTCAGTTGCTTGGCATGGTTGTCACCTTCCATGTCGTCATGCTGTCATTCTTAATCTTTTCTGGATTCTTGAATGATTTATGGTTTAAAAAATAAAGGAAATAAAATATGGATATCAAATCAGAAGTTATCGAAATTATTGATGAGTTGTTTATGGAAGATGTTTCTGACATGATGGATGAAGATCTTTTTGATGCAGGTGTCTTGGATAGCATGGGCACGGTTGAGTTGATTGTGGAGATTGAAAACCGTTTTGACATTCGCGTCCCTGTAACAGAGTTTGGTCGCGACGACTGGAATACAGCCAATAAAATCATAGCTGGCATTGTGGAGCTACAAAATGCTTAAACGCTTATGGATGATCTTCGGACCGGTCTTGATAGCTGGCTTGTTGGTTATTTTGGTTATATGCTATTATCCTGCAAGTATTAGACATGACATTGTATCTGAAAAGCATTCGGCAGCTTCTGTTACTGCAGAAAGTTTTAGAGAACGAAATCAAAAATCAAAAGCTTTGTCTGATACTTCTATCCGATTTATACCTTTCTTTGGTTCAAGTGAGTGGCTTCGTTTTGATGGTGCTCATCCTGCAGTATTGGCTGAGAAATACAATCGCTCCTATCGTCCTTATCTTTTAGGACAGAGTGGAGCTGCATCGCTAAACCAGTATTTTGGAATGCAACAGATGTTGCCAGAAATAGAGAATAAGCAAGTCGTATTTGTTATATCTCCCCAATGGTTTACAGAAAAAGATTATGAATCTGCAGTATTTCAATCGTATTTTAATAGTGACCAATTAACTTCCTTTTTAGAAAATCAATCAGGAGATATTAGTAGTCAGCATGCATCTAAGAGATTATTAAAACAGTTTCCAAATGTATCAATGAAAGATATAATACAAAAAATTGCTAATAATGAGTCTCTTTCAGAGTTCGATCATATTCGTATAAAGATTAGCGCTCTAATCAATCAGAAACAAGCAAATTTTTTTGGACAGTTCTCAATCAGACAGTGGTTGAAATATAAAGAACATGTTGATAAATATTTGAATACTATTCCAGACCAGTTTTCTTATCAAAAAATAGAAGATGCTGTCAAAGCAGATGCAGAAAAAAATACTTCTAATAATGAATTTAGTATAGATAATCATTTCTATGATACACAAATCAGAGACTATTTGAAAAAGTTAAAAGGATCACAGACTAGTTATAATTACCTTAAATCATCCGAGTACAGTGACTTGCAGTTAGTTCTAAATCAGTTTGCCAAATCAAAGGTCAATGTAATGTTTGTGATTCCTCCCGTAAATAAAAAATGGATGGATTTTACAGGATTGGATGAAAATATGTACCAACAAACGGTACAGAAGATTCGCTATCAGTTAGAAAGTCAAGGTTTTACCAATATAGCAGATTTTTCTAAAGATGGTGGGGAGCCTTTCTTTATGAAGGATACCATTCACCTTGGTTGGTTGGGTTGGTTAGCTTTTGACAAGGCAGTTGATCCTTTCCTATCCAATCCCACACCAGCTCCGACTTACCATCTGAATGAGCGCTTTTTCAGCAAAGACTGGGCGACATACGATGGAGATGTCAAAGAATTTCAATAAATTGATTCAAGCTTGAATTTTTCAGTTCAGGCTTTTTTGTTAAATTACGAATATTTTAGTAAAAAATATGTTGAAAGTTTCAAAAATTTTGTAAATAGCGTATAATATAGTATGAATGAGAAAAATAAAGGGATTTAAAAATGAATAAACGTTTCTTGTTACCTGTCTTATCGTCAGCCCTATTGGTCCCAGTCTTATTGGCTGGGCATGCTTATGCTGATGAAACGGCTAGTTCTATAGAGAAGTCACCTGCTGTAGTAGCTCCCGCGGCTCCAACAACAGAGTCGGGGACTCCCACACCTACTGTTTCTGAGGAAGCAAAGGAAGCTCCTGTTGAGTCTACTAAAAACGAAGAAAAAGACACCGTTATCTTACACACCAATGATGTTCATGGTCGTATCGTAGAGGAAAAGGGCGTTATTGGAGATGCCAAGCTAGCGACTGTTATCGAGCAGGAACGCGCGAAATCAAATCAAAATACTCTCGTCGTAGATGCTGGAGACGCCTTCCAAGGTTTACCGATTTCCAACTCTACAAAGGGTGAAGCACGCGCCGAAATTCTCAATCAGATGCAGTATGATGCCATGGCAGTAGGAAACCATGAGTTTGACTTTGGTTTAGATGAAGCTAAGAAATACAAGGAAATCTTGAAATTCCCATTACTTAGCTCAAATACCTATGTCAATGGTACCCGTCTCTTTGAATCTTCTACAATCGTTGACAAAGATAAGACTGTGGAAGGTGATGAGTTTGTTGTAATTGGCGTGACAACACCGGAAACAGCTACCAAAACTCACCCTAAAAATGTCAAAGGGGTAACCTTTACAGATCCAATCACAGAGGTGAATAAGGTTATTGAAGAAGTGCAAGCCAAGTCAAGTTCCGAAGGCAAGGACTACAAACACTATGTCGTCCTCGCTCACTTAGGTGTAGATACGACAACACCAGTCGAATGGCGTGGTTCAACTTTGGCAGAAGCCTTGTCTAAAAATCCTCGTTTGAAAGGGAAACGCGTAACAGTAATCGATGTTCACTCTCATACAGTAGAATCAACAACCTATGGGGAAAATGTTACCTATAGCCAGACAGGAAGCTACCTTCATAATGTAGGGAAAATCACCTACAAATCACGCCAGCTTTTGGGAAATCCAACTCAGATTGCGGCTGCTGATGCCAAAAAACTACCATCAAATCCAACAGTTGAAAAACTAGTCAAAGACATTAAACAAAAATACGATGCTGAAAATGCTGTTGAAGTCGTTTCAAACAGCCCTGTAGAACTCAACGGAGATCGTGAAAATGTTCGGGTTCGTGAAACCAACCTCGGAAACGTCGTAGCAGACTCCCTCTATCAGTACGGTCAGACAGGATTTAGCCATCCGACAGACATCGCTGTGACAAATGGTGGTGGCTTGCGTGAAACCATTGCAAAAGGCAAACCGATTACGAAAGGAAATGTCATTGCCGTTCTTCCATTTGGAAATACCATCTCACAAATCCAAGTGACTGGGCAACAAGTTTTGGATATGTTTGAAAAATCACTCGGATCTATCTTGCAGGTCGATAAGGATGGCAAGAAGGTCTTGGATGAGAACGGACAACCATTGCTAGAACCAAGTGGTGGCTTCTTGCAAGTTTCAGGTGTGAAGGTCTACTATGATACTAACTTACCATCAGGCAAACGTGTTTTGGCAATCCAGGTTAAAAATCGCGCGACTAGTCGTTATGAGCTCCTTGATCTCGCAAAAATCTACTATCTCGCAACCAATGATTTCCTAGCTGCAGGAGGCGATGGCTACACTATGTTAGGTGATGCACGAGAAGAAGGTCCTTCTATGGATGCAGCCTTTGAAGAATATTTGAAAACCGCTGATTTGAGTCAGTATGAAAAGATTAATCCAAACTCACGGACGATTTCTGTCGATTCTAAAAACTTTAGTCTACCTACAGAAACTTCTCAAACGGATGCAGCTACAGGTGATGCAAATACTACTGTGAAAGTTTCTTATGAGGTGGCAGGTCAATTTAGCAAGAAGGAAGTCGTTTCAGAAAAAGTTCTTCCAAATACAGGTAGTGAACAATCTATTTTCTTGCTTTTCATGGGAATGGTCGCAGGGTTAGCAGGTATCTTTGTAAGTCGAAAATCACAGCAAAAATAAGTTAAATTTCAAATCTATAGGAGTCTAGGGAAACGTTTTTATAGCTCTTTCCCTTGACTCTTTTTTTGGTTGTGATATAATTAACCAGTAAATAATTTCAAAGAATAGTATTTTCTCTTAAAAAAGAGAAGTCTAAAAGGAAAGGAGTCAAATATGAGACAGCTAGCGAAGGATATCGATGCTTTTTTGAATGAGGTGATTTTGCAGGCAGAAAATCAGCATGAAATCCTAATAGGTCATTGTACTAGCGAGGTGGCCCTGACCAATACCCAGGAGCATATTCTCATGCTCTTGTCAGAGGAATCTTTAACAAATTCAGAATTGGCGCGTCGCCTCAATGTCAGTCAGGCAGCAGTTACCAAGGCCATTAAGTCTTTGGTCAAGGAAGGGATGTTGGAAACATCTAAAGATCCGAAGGATGCGCGTGTGATTTTTTATCAATTGACTGATTTGGCTCGCCCAATTGCTGAGGAGCACCACCATCACCATGAGCATACACTTTTAACCTATGAACAAGTGGCGACTCAGTTTACTCCAAATGAACAAAAAGTGATCCAGCGGTTTTTGACTGCTTTAGTAGGAGAAATCAAATAATGAGATATATTACGGTAGAGGATTTATCCTTCTATTATGATAAGGAGCCCGTTCTTGAACATATCAATTATAGTGTTGATAGTGGGGAATTTGTTACCTTGACGGGGGAGAATGGGGCAGCTAAGACGACACTGATCAAGGCTAGTCTTGGTATCCTCCAACCACGCATTGGCAAGGTGACTATTTCAAAGACAAATACACAGGGTAAGAAATTGAGAATAGCCTACCTTCCTCAACAGATTGCCAGTTTTAATGCGGGTTTTCCAAGTACGGTTTACGAATTTGTCAAGTCGGGTCGTTATCCACGAAAAGGCTGGTTCCGTCGCTTGAATGCTCATGATGAGGAGCATATCAAGGCTAGTCTGGATTCAGTTGGCATGTGGGAACACCGAGACAAACGCTTGGGTTCTCTATCTGGAGGACAAAAGCAGCGAGCGGTGATCGCACGTATGTTTGCTTCGGATCCAGATGTGTTTATCCTAGATGAGCCGACAACGGGGATGGATGCAGGAAGTAAAAACGAATTTTACGAACTCATGCACCACAGCGCCCATCATCATGGCAAGGCTGTTTTGATGATTACTCATGACCCTGAAGAAGTTAAGGACTATGCGGACCGCAATATTCATCTAGTCCGTAACCAAGACTCGCCATGGCGTTGTTTCAACGTTCATGAGAATGATCAGGAGGTGGGCCATGCTTAGTTTGTTATCTTATGACTTTATGCAACGTGCCTTTCTGGCCGTTATTGCCATGAGTCTTTTCTCGCCAGTATTGGGGACCTTCCTTATCTTGCGCCGTCAGAGTTTGATGAGTGATACCCTCAGCCACGTCTCACTTTCAGGTGTAGCCTTTGGTCTGGTACTAGGGATTTCTCCGACTATTTCCACTATTGCTATTGTCTTGATTGCGGCGGTCTTTCTGGAGTATCTCCGTACGGTTTACAAGAGCTTTATGGAAATCGGGACAGCTATCCTCATGTCAACGGGTCTGGCTGTTTCTCTGATTGTCATGAGCAAGGGTAAAAGCTCGAGTTCTATGAGTTTGGACCAGTATCTTTTTGGTTCAATCGTGACTATCAGCGAAGAGCAGGTTATTTCCCTCTTTGTCATTGCGGCGGTTGTTTTGATTTTGACCTTCCTCTTCCTTCGTCCGATGTACATTTTGACCTTTGATGAGGATACGGCCTTTGTGGATGGCTTGCCAGTTCGTACCATGTCCATTCTTTTTAACATGGTGACGGGGGTGGCCATTGCCCTTATGATTCCAGCTGCGGGAGCTCTTCTGGTATCGACCATTATGGTCTTGCCAGCCAGTATTGCCCTGCGTCTCGGGAAAAACTTTAAATCGGTTATGCTGCTTGCCAGTGCTATTGGATTTTTGGGAATGGTAGCAGGACTTTACATTTCCTACTATGCAGAAACACCTGCAAGTGCAAGTATTACCATTATTTTTGTAACTGTCTTTTTACTTATTAGTTTAGTAAGACGTTTTATCAAATAGGAGACTAACGTGAAAAAAATTAGCTTATTGTTCGCCAGTCTATGTGCCTTGTTTTTAGTGGCTTGTTCCAATCAAAAGCAGGCAGATGGCAAACTAAATATTGTGACAACCTTTTACCCTGTCTATGAATTTACCAAGCAAGTCGCAGGAGATACTGCTAATGTAGAACTCCTCATCGGTGCTGGTACAGAACCCCATGAATATGAACCGTCTGCCAAGGCAGTTGCCAAAATCCAAGACGCAGATACCTTCGTTTATGAAAATGAAAACATGGAAACATGGGTCCCTAAATTGCTAGATACTTTGGATAAGAAAAAGGTCAAAACCATCAAGGCGACAGGCGATATGTTGCTTTTGCCAGGTGGTGAGGAAGAAGAGGGAGACCATGACCATGGAGAAGAAGGCCATCACCATGAGTACGATCCCCATGTTTGGTTATCACCAGTTCGTGCCGTTAAACTTGTAGAGCACATCCGTGATAGCTTATCAGCAGATTATCCTGATAAAAAAGAGACCTTTGAAAAGAATGCTGCTGCCTATATCGAAAAATTGCAAGCCTTGGATAAGGCTTATGCAGAAGGCTTGTCTCAAGCCAAACAAAAGAGCTTTGTGACTCAACACGCAGCCTTTAACTATCTTGCCTTGGACTATGGACTCAAACAAGTCGCAATCTCAGGTCTCTCTCCAGATGCAGAACCATCAGCTGCTCGCTTGGCAGAATTGACAGAGTATGTCAAGAAAAATAAAATTGCCTATATCTACTTTGAAGAAAATGCTTCTCAAGCCCTTGCTAACACACTTTCAAAAGAGGCAGGTGTCAAAACAGATGTCCTTAATCCTTTAGAAAGTCTGACAGAAGAGGATACCAAGGCTGGAGAAAACTACATTTCCGTTATGGAGAAAAACCTCAAGGCTCTAAAACAAACAACGGACCAAGAAGGCCCAGCAATTGAGCCCGAAAAGGCAGAGGATACTAAGACAGTTCAAAATGGTTACTTTGAGGATGCAGACGTTAAGGACCGCACTTTGAGTGACTATGCAGGTAACTGGCAATCAGTTTATCCTTTCCTTGAAGATGGCACGTTGGATCAAGTCTTTGACTACAAGGCTAAGTTGACTGGTAAGATGACTCAGGCTGAGTACAAGGCTTACTATACAAAAGGCTACCAGACAGATGTGACTAAGATTAACATTACTGATAATACTATGGAATTTGTTCAAGGTGGACAAAGTAAGAAATTCACCTACAAGTATGTTGGAAAGAAAATCTTGACTTATAAGAAAGGAAATCGTGGCGTGCGCTTCCTCTTTGAAGCGACAGATGCGGATGCTGGACAATTCAAGTATGTTCAGTTTAGTGACCATAATATCGCCCCAGTTAAGGCAGAACATTTCCATATCTTCTTTGGAGGCACAAGCCAAGAAGCCCTCTTTGAAGAAATGGATAACTGGCCAACCTATTACCCAGATAACCTATCTGGTCAAGAAATCGCCCAAGAAATGTTGGCGCATTGATGAGAATCAAAGGATAGCTTTGTATGAGGCTATCCTTTTTAGTTACAAAATAGATGGTTAACATTTTATTTTTAAAAATCGCAGTAAAAACTGCACAGCCTTCTTTAAATGTGCTATAATACAGGAAAATAATGATGGAGGTCACGATAATGGCAACATTTTTGATGATTTTTGTGGTGGTTTGTGTGCTCCTATTGGTGATAGTCACACTGAGTACAGTTTATGTGGTTCGTCAGCAGTCGGTGGCGATTATTGAACGCTTTGGGAAATACCAAAAGGTTGCCAATAGCGGTATTCATATTCGCTTGCCTTTTGGGATTGACTCGATTGCAGCGCGGATTCAGTTGCGCTTGTTGCAAAGCGATATTGTGGTTGAGACTAAGACCAAGGACAATGTGTTCGTTATGATGAATGTAGCGACTCAGTACCGTGTCAATGAGCAGAGCGTGACAGATGCCTACTATAAACTCATGCGTCCAGAATCTCAGATTAAATCTTATATCGAAGACGCTCTTCGCTCTTCTGTTCCAAAATTAACCTTGGATGAATTGTTTGAGAAAAAAGATGAGATTGCCCTTGAAGTCCAACACCAAGTAGCAGAAGAAATGACTACTTATGGTTATATTATCGTGAAAACCTTGATAACCAAGGTTGAACCAGATGCAGAAGTTAAGCAATCCATGAATGAAATCAATGCGGCGCAACGTAAGCGGGTGGCAGCGCAAGAATTGGCGGAAGCTGACAAGATTAAAATTGTCACTGCAGCTGAAGCCGAAGCAGAAAAAGACCGCCTTCATGGTGTGGGGATTGCCCAACAACGTAAGGCGATTGTGGATGGGTTGGCAGAGTCTATCACCGAACTCAAGGAAGCCAATGTTGGTATGACAGAAGAGCAAATCATGTCCATTCTTTTGACCAACCAGTATTTGGATACCTTGAATACCTTTGCCTCTAAAGGAAATCAGACTATCTTTTTACCAAATACGCCAAATGGTGTGGATGATATCCGTACACAAATCTTGTCAGCCCTTCGTGCTGAGAAGAAATAATAGACTAAAGAGCCTGGAGTCAGGCTCTTTTTGTATTACCCTTGTAGCTTTGAGGATTAAAATCTTCCTCCACAAATTATAGAATCTTTTCTGAGTATTTAGGGAGTGATGGAGGAAGTCTTGAAAGCGCTTTTGTTTTGTGCTATAGTCAAGTAAAACGAGTCGTTTAAAGAGGAATGCTTGTATGAGAAGAGAAGAAGTTTTACGAAATCACTGGTTTTTTAGCCAGGAGATGGGTAAAGAAGAGGCCTTATCGTCGGATTTTCATAGAGAAAATTGGCAGGCTATTCAAGTGCCACATGACTGGAGTATTTACAATGATTTTGACCAGTATTCGCCAGCGCAAAATGAGGGTGGTCAGTTAAACGGGGGTCAGGCTTGGTACCGGACGCAGTTTTACTTGGAAGAAGATGCCAGTCTTGTTTCGGTGCGTTTGCTCTTTGACGGGGTTTACATGAATGCCCAAGTCTATATCAACGGGCAAGTGCTGGGCTATTATCCCAATGGCTATACACCCTTTTCTTATGATATCACGCCTTATCTAAGAAATGATGGGACGGTCAATCAGCTTGCGGTTTTTGTCGACAATCAGCAACCTAGCAGTCGTTGGTACTCTGGTAGCGGTATTTACCGAGAAGTGAAGTTGTTGATTACAGATGCAGTTCATCTGGATTTGTATGGGACTACGATAGCGAGTCCCAAGCTAAAGGAACAAAGGCAATCTTGGGTGGAAACCCAGCTTGAAAGCAAGGTTTCAAATGATGGGCCTCAGTCCGTGTCGGTGTATTTGGAGCAGAGTATCTGGTATGATGGACAACAGCTGTCAGACTGGCAGGCGACAGATTCTGTAGTGATTGAGTCTGGGGACAAACATTCTTTCCAACAAGCAATATCAATTTTTCAACCCTTACTTTGGGATATTGACTATCCTCAACTTTACCAATTGAAGACTCGTCTTTATAAAAATGGCGTCTTGGTTGATGAAGGAGAGGAGACTTTTGGTTACCGCTATATGGATTGGCATGCGGATAAGGGCTTCTTTCTAAATGGTCGCTGGTTGAAGATTCATGGGGTTTGTCTGCACCATGACTATGGAGCGTTGGGAGCTGTGGAAAACAGGTCAGCTGCTGAGAGACGCTTTCGCCAGATGAAGGAAATGGGTGTCAATGCGATTCGAATTACCCATAATCCAGCTAGTAGTATCTTACTAGATATAGCCACCAAAATGGGGCTACTCATCCAAGAAGAAGCCTTTGATACCTGGTATGGAGGCAAGAAAGAATATGACTATGGTCGTTTTTTTGAGGAAGAAGCGACTCATCCAGAAGCGAAAGCAGGTGATTTCTGGTCGGATTACGATTTGCGTACCATGATTGAGCGTGGTAAGAACAATCCGGCAATCTTTATGTGGTCCTTAGGAAATGAAGTCAGTGAAGCAAATGGAGATGCTCATTCATTGAAGACGATCAAACGATTGCTAGAAAGGGTTAAGGAGATTGATGATAGCCGTTTTGTGACCATGGGAATGGATCAGTTCCGATTTGGAGATGGTTCTGGAGGTCATGAAAAGATTGCTGATTTGTTGGATGTGGTGGGCTTGAATTACTCAGAAGATAATATTGATGGGATTCGCAAAAGACATCCCAAGTGGCGACTTTATGGGTCTGAAACCTCATCGGCTACACGGACGCGTGACAGCTATTTTCGCCCAGCTAAGGAATGGGTTGGGGATAATCGCCACGTGCGGAATTTTGAACAGTCAGACTATGGTAATGATCGAGTTCCTTGGGGGAAGACAGCGACAGCTTCTTGGATAGCAGATAGAAATCGGCTAGATTACGCAGGTCAGTTTATTTGGACAGGAGTGGACTATATCGGTGAGCCGACCCCTTGGCACAATCAAAATGACACACCTGTCAAGAGTTCTTATTTTGGGATCGTGGATACAGCAGGGATTCCTAAAAATGACTATTATCTCTATCAAAGTCAGTGGTTGGACCTAGATCAGCATCCCATGGTTCATATCCTGCCCCACTGGAATTGGGAAATCCACAAGAGTTATCAACAAGTTGTGGATAAGTATGGGGATATCCCTGTTCGAGTGTATTCAAATGCTGGTTCAGTAGAGCTATTTCTCAATGGAAAATCTCAAGGTAGGAAGACTTTTCAGGAAAAATGGACTTCAGACGGTCGAAAATACCAAGAGGGAGAAGGTTCTGACCAACTCTATCTCGAATGGCGCTTGGCTTATCAACCAGGAGAATTGCATGCTGTAGCCTATGACCGTCAAGGTCAGATTGTAGCAGAAGATAGGGTGGTGACTGCAGGTAAGCCAGCCAAAATCGGGTTACATGCCGATAAATCACAACTGGAGCCAGATGGGCAAGATCTCCTTTATCTCTATTTTGATGTATTGGACCAAGCTGGAAATTGGGTGCCGAGTGCTTTCAATCAGCTTCATTTTGAAATTGAAGGCCCTGCTCGTATTGTAGGTGTGGACAACGGCAGGCAGGCCAGTCGTGAACGTTATCAGGCTCAGAAAAATGGTCGGTTTAAGAGGAAGGCCTTCCATGGCAGAGGTGTACTTTTGGTTCAGAGCTTGGAGCAGGCAGGCCAAGTAAGAGTAAAGGCCAGTGCCAGAGGGCTAGAGACAGCAAGTTTTGATCTCTTAGTGGGAGAGGCTTTTGATTGCCAGCCAGTGAAAAATCAGCGCTTATTTGAGATTCGAGTGGATAAGCAGGCCGGATTACAAGAAGGGGATTCCCCAGCTATTGGACTTTATCCACAAACTGTGGATAACCCTGTGAACAAGGTGGGGAATAGTGAAGTGATTTGGGAGATGAGTGGTAGTGCCCAGGCCATTATAAATCAGGGAGTGCTTCATTGTTTGTCTGCTGGCGACTTGGCTATCCGAGCCATGTATCAAGGCAAAACCTATCAAACTCATTTGCAGGTCGCAGAAAATACCTCACTAGGGCAGGCAGTTTCTGCACGACCACTTCGCTTGTATACAAATAAGGGAACTTATCCACAGCTTCCATCTTCAGTTTTGGTGGACTATGAGTTTGGCGGTGCAAAACGAGTCAAGGTTGTCTGGGAGGAAATTCCTAAAGAAGATTTGGAAAAATTTCATGAATTTACGGTATCTGGTCAGCTGGAAGGGCTGGATTTAAAGGCTTCTGCTCAGGTTTGTGTCCAAGGGATTTGCGCTATTGAGCCTGAAAGGGTTTGGACGCTTGTTAAGGAAGCCCCACATTTACCAGACCGAGTCAAGCTAGTCTTATCAGATGGCAGACGAGATACGACCAAGGTGACTTGGGATGAACTCAATCCTCAAGTCTATGCTCAGGTAGGAAAATATGTGCTCACAGGGCAAGTAGCGGGCTGTGAGTTGCCAGCAACAGTCACCATTCATGTGACAGATGCCAGTGTAGATGGGGAAGTTATTTCCAATCAGTGGACAGGATCTAACCTGCCTCTGGTCTTTGCTTCCCACTCAGAACCGAATCATCCAGCCTCTTACCTCAATGACAAGGTTATTGCTAGGAAGAAATCGACAGCCAATACTTGGATTACCAAGTCAGAGCAGGCTAGCGTCGGTATTCTGTTTGGAGATGCAGGGATTTTAAAACCGCGATTTGTGGATAACCTGACCGTGTATTATGTTGAAAATCAAGACTATGTGGCGGTGGAGCCAAGCTTTATTGATTATTACATAGGGAATGAGCCTAGCCTGCTTCGGACTCCCAACCATTTGGATAAGGATTCCCTGCTCAAGCAAGAGCAGAATTGGCGCCCTGTATCAGCTATCCGAAAAGTGTCAAGCGACAAGGATGAGGAGCTTCGTTTTGAATTTGACAAGGTGGAAACCTATGCCCTTCGGCTTCGATTTGAAGGCTTGACTAGTCCCCTAGCCTTAACAGAATTGCAAGTACATGCCAAAAAAGTAAAGAAAAATGTAGATAGGAAGTAATATGGTAAGAGAAATAAAACCGCATGGGCCCTTGCCTAGTCAGACCCAGCTAGCTTATTTAGAGGATGAACTAGCAGCCTTTATCCATTTTGGCCCAAATACCTTTTATGATCAGGAATGGGGGACAGGTCAGGAAGATCCTGAACGCTTTAATCCGACAAGGTTAGATGCGCGTGAGTGGGTTCGCGTGCTCAAGGAAACGGGCTTTAAAAAGTTGATTTTGGTGGTCAAGCACCATGACGGCTTTGTCCTTTATCCGACGGCTCACACAGATTATTCGGTCAAGGCCAGTCCTTGGAGGAATGGAGAGGGGGACTTGCTCCTTGAAGTATCCCAAGCTGCCACGGAGTTTGATATGGATATGGGGGTCTACCTATCGCCTTGGGATGCCCACAGTCCTCTCTATCATGTGGAGCGAGAAGCGGACTATAATGCCTATTATCTGGCTCAGCTGAAGGAAATCTTATCAAATCCTGCCTATGGAAATGGAGGGAAATTTGCTGAGGTCTGGATGGATGGTGCCAGAGGAGAGGGCGCTCAAAAGGTCAATTATGAATTTGAGAAATGGTTTGAAACCATTCGTGAGCTACAGGGAGATTGCTTGATTTTTTCAACAGAAGGCACCAGTATCCGCTGGATTGGCAATGAACGAGGGTATGCAGGTGATCCACTGTGGCAAAAGGTGAATTCTGACAAACTAGGAACAGAAGCAGAGCTGGACTATCTTCAGCATGGAGATCCCTCAGGTACGATTTTTTCAATCGGAGAGGCAGATGTTTCCATCCGGCCAGGTTGGTTTTACCATGAGGACCAGGATTCTAAGTCTCTTGAGGAGTTGGTCGAAATCTATTTTCACTCAGTGGGGAGAGGAACCCCGCTCCTACTTAATATTCCGCCGAATCAAGCTGGGCTATTTGATGCAAAGGATATTGAACGACTTTATGAATTTGCTGCCTATCGCAATGAGCTCTATAAAGAAGATTTGGCTCTGGGAGCTGAGGTATTTGGTCCAGCTCTTTCCGCAGACTTCGCTTGTCACCATCTGACAGATGGTCTTGAGACCAGCTCTTGGGCAAGTGATGTAGGCTTGCCCATCCAGTTAGAACTCGACTTAGGTTCTCCTAAAACTTTTGATGTAATTGAGTTAAGAGAAGATTTGAAGCTAGGGCAACGAATCGCTGCTTTTCATGTGCAAGTAGAGATGGATGGCGTCTGGCAAGAATTTGGTACAGGCTTTACAGTTGGTCATAAGCGTCTCCTGCGAGGTCCGCTAGTAGAGGCACAGAAGGTGCGCGTGATGATTACCGAGGCGCAATCTAAGCCTGTATTGACCAAGATTTCACTCTATAAAACTCCGAGGTTATCACAAAAAGTAGTTGTTCAGGGGCTAGCATTTGTAGAAAAAAGTCTAGCTGTGACAAAGGGAGAGACTCTTCATTTTAGGATTGAACGTAGCGAAAGTAGTACTCCTTTAGAGACTAAGATTTCGATCCAACCGGGGACAGGTGTCCATGGTGTCGCCTATCAGGACGAAATTCAAGTCCTTCAATTCCAAGCTGGGGAAAGCAAAAAAGACCTGACCATACCAACCCTGTATTTTGCTGCCGACAAGACCTTGGATTTCTATCTGAATCTGACTGTTGATGGACAGCTGGTTGATCAAGCTCATATTTTAGTTGAAACGAGATAAAATATCTTCACAATTCATTTCCTTTTCGAATAAATAGATAGAACCATCGAATCTAGCAAAATTAGATTTAAAAATATGGTATAATAGAAGGAGGAAATGGATGATTTTAAGACATCCGGGTATCAGCCCGACCAATGATTTGGTTGCTAAGAAAATCTTTAGCAATCCAGAAATCACTTGTCAATTTATTCGTGATATGTTGGATTTACCAGCCAAAAATGTGACCATTTTGGAGGGAAGTAACATTCATGTCTTGCCTTCCCTGCCCTACTCGGCGCAGAATTTCTACACTAGTATAGACGTCTTGGCGGAGTTGGATAATGGGACGCAAGTTATTATTGAGATTCAGGTACATCATCAGAATTTTTTCATCAATCGCCTATGGGCTTATCTATGTAGTCAGATCAATCAAAACCTAGAAAAAATTCGCCAGCAAGAAGGAAATACTCACCAGAGTTACAAACACATTGCACCAGTATACGCTATCGCAATCGTAGATAGCAACTACTTCTCAGATGACTTGGCTTTTCATAGCTTTAGTATGCGAGAGGATACGACAGGTGAGGTTTTAACAATTACAAACAACGGTCAGGAAAACCATCTAGTCAAGATGGCGTTCTTGGAATTAAAAAAATATAGAGAAACCAGCAAAGATAGCATTCGCAAACCGTGGTTGGAGTTTTTCGGGAATAAGCCCTTTACCCAAGAACCTGAGCGAGCCATCAGCCAAGCAGATCAACTGCTAGACTACAAGAGCTGGTCTGAGGAGGACAGGAAGATGTTTAGTCAACTACGTATGTGCGAAGAACAAGCATTGTTAGCACAAGACTATGCTTTGGAACAAGCTGAAGAAAAAGGTTTAGAACGTGGGAAAATTTTTACCTTTCTAGATTTAGTACGCCAACATGTTCTAACTTCCGAATTTGCGAGTGAGCAATTAGGCATGACCGTGGCTGAGTTTGAGGCGCTATTGAAAGACTATCACAAATAATGGTCAAGAAAATCATCTGGTCAAGATGGCATTCTTGGAATTAAAAAAATACAGAGAAACCAGCAAAGATAGCATTCGCAAACCGTGGTTGGAGTTTTTCGGGAATAAACCCTTTACCCAGCAACCTGAGCGAGCCATCAGCCAAGCAGACCAACTGCTAGACTATAAGAGCTGGTCCGAGGAGGACAGGAAGATGTTTAGTCAACTACGTATGCGCGAAGAACAAGCCTTGTTAGCACAGGACTATGCCTTGGAACAAGCTGAAGAAAAGGGCTTAGAACGTGGTCGAGCAGAGGGTATCGAAGAGGGATTAAAAGTAGGCTTAGTAAATCTAGTCAGCCAAGGTCTTTTGACTTCTGAAGTTGCCAGTCAACAGCTAGGTATGTCAGTCGCTGAGTTCGAGGCCTTGTTGTAAGTAGAAAGTGATGACATGTTACCGAAATGAGGTAGCATGTTTTATTTTTGGTTCATATGTTTTACGAATAATTTTTTCTTATGCCGTACAAAAGTAATTTGTTTCACCCTTCAAACTTATTTATTTTTCTACCAATCCTATATGAATGCGCTATCTTTGAGAATGCAATTAAAACAAAAGCAAAGCTGTTATAAAAACATGTGAATTATTTATTCATAAAAAACAAAAAACATACAAAGTGAATTTATCTGAAAATTCCTTAATTTCCCAAAATGCTTTTTTTTTTGCGAAAATTTCAATTCAAATCATTTGCATATATATATTAAAAATAAGTTACAATGTAAATTGTAGATTTCTGTATGCAGGTGTCATGTGGAAATCAAATCAATTAATCTCACAAAAGGAGAAAATAATGGAAAACAAACCATCTATGAGTCGTGTTGAACGTCTGCACCGTGAAAAGGTGACACGTTACTCTATTCGTAAATACAGCTTTGGTGCAGCTAGTGTGGCCGTTGCTGCTCTTTTCATGTTCTTAGGGAACGGAGCAGTATCAGCTGATATGACTGCTGTTCAACCGCAAGATACATCAGAGATTAAAGTTAAACCAACTGAAGAAAATACTGGCTCAGATAATGTTCAGGAGGATACTACAAAACAAGTAGACAATACAGTTGTAGCGGAAGCTCCTGCTAAATCAGAAGAAGTAGTTACTCCAACTTTGGATAAGACCCAACTTGAAAGCTACATTTCAGAAATTGAAACAAAACTTTCTAACGGTTCTTACGATAACAAAACTGAAGAAAGTGTTGCAGTATTAAAAGCTGACTTAGAGGCTGCAAAAGCTACATTATCGAATGCAACTACTCAAGCTGAAATCACAAAAGCTTACAATAAACTTGTAACTACAGCTAACACTAAATTAAAAAATAAACCAACAGAGAAAAAAGAAACTCCAGCAGTAGATACAACTGAAGGCAAAGAAACTGTAGGTAAGTCAGCTGAAAACACTGAGAAAAAACCTGACTCTAACTCAATCGAAAACACCGGTTCAAAAGACGAACGTAACGGTAAAGTATTAGATAAAGATAATGCGTTTAGAGCTGAGACAACTGCAACTCAGGGTACCTTTACTTATTCTATGGAATATTCTAATGGAAAAGAAATTTACCTTTATAATGAAGAAGACGCAGATGTCAATATTACAGTTAACTCAACAGCTGGAAATATCAAAAGAGCAACAGTTAAAGCTGGAAGTGGTCAGTTCGTACTAAAATCGAAAAGTGATCAAGCGATAGCTTATACAAAATACAAAAGAGGAACTATGCCTCCCGAAGAAGAAGTTGAAATAGACGGTTATGGATGGAGTTATCATCAAACACTAAGCGATACTCCAGGTCCAGTAAAAATTAAAATTACTGGTAAACCAAACGATACCTTTAAAGGGATTAAAGATTATACGAAAGCTGAAAACCAACGAGCAGTATTAGGAGCAAGATATTTAGAACTTGAAGATTCTGCTGGTAATAAACTACCTGGAGGTAGCAACTTAAATGCTCCTGGTGCGTTTAACTTAGTTGTTAAATCTCAAACATATAAATACGATATTCAACCAGTAACAGAGGAGAATAAAGTTCCTGTTGCAGATATTAATAACTTAACTCCAACTGATATTACTAAAATCAAAGAGAAAATCAAGATTCAATATTCTGATACTGCAACAACGCAAGATGCTCGACTAGCGTCTCACAAAGGGGAAGTCTTAGCAGATAGATCTTCAGTAGTGAAAGACGTCGCTGTTGCAGATGGAACAGTTACTGTTACCTATAATGACGACTCAGTAGATACTACTCCAGTTGCAAATGTAGCACGTGTAAACGCAGCTCCAACGGTAGAAATTCCATTCTCTGTAGAAGGTAAAAAAGATATTTATGTATATGCTAATGAAGATATCGATGTAGATCTTAAGTATAATGATGATTCAGGAAAAATTAAGTTTGCAACTATTAAACAGGGTGGAAATAAAGCATTATCACCAGTAGATAGTGCAGAACCAAATATCATTAATAATGAGTATAATACACAATTCACACAAATTAATGCTGAAACAGCTACACCTGCAATTGTAAAAATTACAGGGAAAATGACAAAAGAAACTCCAGGATTAACAGCATCTAAATTCCCAACTGATGAAAAAGGTGAGTATCGTATAGTAACTCGTTATGCTACAGCGACTGACCTTGATGATGCGATTATTGAGAATACAGCAGTTGGAAATTCATATGCAACTGACCCAGGGGCATTTACTCTTGTGTTAAAAGCACAAACAAGAAAATATGATGTAAAAGCACCTACCGAAGCTGACAAAGTAAGTGTTGAGAATCCTTCAGCTGTAACGGATAAAGAGTTTGAAAAAATTAAAGAAAAAGTAAAACTTGAGTATTCAACTACAAACCCAGATAAAAACTTATTAAGTAAACGTGGTCAATCTGTTGATAATCAAGAGACAAAAATTCAATCGATTACTAAAAATGCTAACAATGAATTAGTAGTAACATACACAGATGGATCTACAGATAAAAAACCATTATCAGAATTTGTAACTTTAGATAAGCAACCTGCTATCGATGCAGTAAACACAGCAGCAACTGAGAAAATTTCAGCAATTAACTCAACCCCAAATGCTACTGATGAAGAAAAAGCAGCAGCAGTTGCTAAAGTAAATGCTGATAAAGAAAAAGCATTGACAGCAATTAATGATGCAAATGTAACGACTAAAGAGGCATTGAATGAAGCTCAAAATAATGGGACTACAGCAATTGCAAGTCATAATCCTGTAGTTTCGAAAAAAGCAGATGCTAAAGCAGCAATCGAAGCAGCTCGTAAAGCTAAAGCAGATGCTATTAAAGCAAATCCAAACTTAACAGATGATGAAAAAACAGCAGCGATTGCTAAAGCTAATGATGCAGCAACAGCGGCAACAACTAAAATTGATAATGCAACGACTAACATAGCAGTAGAAGATGCACAAAACGAAGCGACAACAGCAATTGGAAAAGTAAATCCGGTAGCAAAAGCAGCGGCTAAGAAAGCAATCACTGATGAGTTAACAGCTAAAAATACTGAACTTGATAACCGTCAAGATTTAAGCCAAAAAGAAAAAGATGATGCTAAGGCAGAAGCTAAGAAATTAGCAGATTCTGAATTAGCAAAAATTAATGCTCAACCTGATAATGCTGATACACCAGAAGCAGCAGCAACAGCTCAAACAGCAGTAAATGATGCTAAAGATAAAGGTGTAGCAGACGTTAAAGCTGTAAATCCAGTAGCAAAAGAAGAAGCTAAGAAAGCAATTGCGAAAGAATTAGAAGATAAAAATTCTGAAATTGATAAACGTACAGACTTAACCGATGAAGAAAAAACAGCAGCAAAAGCTGAAGCTAAGAAACTAGCAGATTCTGAATTAGCAAAAATTAATGCTCAACCTGATAATGCTGATACACCAGAAAAAGCAGCAGAAGCTCAAAAAGCAGTAGATGCAGCAAAAGATAAAGGTGTAGCAGATGTTAAAGCTGTGAATCCAGAAGCAGCTAAGAAAACTGAAGCTAAAAAAGCAATCGATAAAGCGTTAGAAGCTAAAAACCAAGAAATCGATGATCGTACAGATTTAACTCCAGAAGAGAAAACTAAAGCTAAAGAAGTAGCAAAAGCGCAAGCAGACGTAGCTAAAGGTGCTGTTGATGCAGCAACTACAAATGCAGCAGTTGATAAAGCTAAAGCAGATGGAACTACAGCAGTTGCAAATGTAACTCCAGTAGCAAAAGCAGAAGCTAAGAAAGCAATTAATGATGCGTTAACAGCTAAAAATAAAGAAATAGATGCTCGTACAGACTTAACTGATGAAGAAAAAATAGCAGCTAAGAATGAAGCGAAAGATAAAGCTGATGCACAATTAGCGAAAATCAATGAGCAACCTGATGCAGCAACTACACCAACAGCAGCTAAAACAGCTCAAGATGCAGTAGATGCAGCTAAGAAAACAGGTGTAGATGAAGTTGCAGCTGTAAATCCAGAAGCCAAATCTAAACCAGCAGCCAAGAAAGCAATCGAAGATAAATTAGCAAAACAATTGGAAGCTATTGCTAACACTCCAGATGCTACAGATGATGAGAAGAAAGTTGTAGCAGATGCAGCCAAAGCTCTAGCAGATGAAGCTAAAGAAGAAATCGATAAAGCTGGAACAGATGCAGAAGTTAAGCAACTGCAAAAAGAAGCTGAAGGTGAAATTGAAAAATCTGTACCAGTTGTAGAAGATAAACCAAACGCTCGTAAAGCAATTGATGACGAAGCAACAGCTAAAAAAGCAGCAATCGATGCTCGTGACGATTTGACTCCTAAAGCTAAAGAAGATCTTAAAGCTCAAGTAGATAAGATTGCAGAACAAGCTAAGAAATCTGTTGATAAAGCTACAACAGCAGAAGCGGTTAACGGAATTGAAGAGTCAGATAAAGCGGCTATTAAAGCTGTAGGTGAAGTAAATATTCCGGCTGATAAAGTTCTTGTAAATGATCCAAGTGCTTTAACAGATGCTGAAAAAGCTAAGGTCTTAGAAGCTGTTAAGAAAGTAAATCCAGATGCTAAAGAAATTACTCAAGATGCAGATGGAAATATTACTGTTACAACTCCAGATGGTCACCAGGAAATAATCACTCCTGAACAAGTAGTGAAAACTGCTGATACAGCAAATGATCCAAAAGCAGGAAACGACGTAGTTAAACCAGCTGATAAAGTAGTCGTAAATGATCCAGCTAAGTTGACAGATGCTGAGAAGGAGAAAATTAAAGCAGCAGTTGAAGCTGTAAATCCAAATTCAATTGTAGTAGTTGATGACAAAGGAAATGCTAAAGTTTCAACTCCAGATGGTCAAACACAAGTGATTCCTGTAGAAGACTTAGTACGTACTGTTGAAGATACTAAGAAACCAAATGCAGGCAATGATATCGTTAAACCAGCGGACAAAACTGTAGTAGCTAACCCAGACAAACTTACAGATGCTGAGAAGAAAGCGATTGAAGATAAGGTTAAAGCAGTCAACCCAGGTTCAACTGTAGTAGTGGACGATAAAGGAAACGCGACAGTTACAACTCCGGAAGGTAAGACAGCGGTAATTCCAGCGTCAGACTTGACTAAGTCAGAAGCGGATGCAGCTAAACCAAACGCAGGCAATGATATTGTTAAACCAGCGGACAAAACTGTAGTAGCTAACCCAGATAAACTTACAGACGCTGAGAAGAAAGCGATCGAAGATAAGGTTAAAGCAGTAAATCCAGGTTCAACTGTAGTAGTGGACGATAAAGGCAATGCGACAGTTACAACTCCAGAAGGTAAGACAGCGGTAATTCCAGCGTCAGACTTGACTAAGTCAGCAGCAGACGCAGCTAAACCAAATGCAGGTAACGACATCGTTAAACCAGCAGATAAGACAGTAGTAGCAAATCCAGATGCGTTAACTCCAGAAGAGAAGAAAGCTATCGAAGATAAGGTTAAAGCAGTAAATCCAGGAGCGACTGTAGTCGTAGACGATAAAGGAAACGCGACAGTTACAACTCCAGAAGGTAAGACAGCAGTAATTCCAGCGTCAGACTTGACTAAGTCAGCAGCAGACGCAGCTAAACCAAACGCAGGTGATGACATCGTTAAACCAGCGGACAAAACTGTAGTTGCTAACCCAGACAAACTTACAGATGCTGAGAAGAAAGCCATCGAAGATAAGGTTAAAGCAGTCACCCCAGGTTCAACTGTAGTAGTGGACGATAAAGGAAACGCGACAGTTACAACTCCAGAAGGTAAGACAGCGGTAATTCCAGCGTCAGACTTGACTAAGTCAGAAGCGGATGTAGCTAAACCAAACGCAGGCAATGATATCGTTAAACCAGCGGACAAAACTGTAGTAGCTAACCCAGACAAACTTACAGATGCTGAGAAGAAAGCGATTGAAGATAAGGTTAAAGCCGTTAACCCAGATGCGACAGTAGTTGTAGATGACAAAGGAAACGCGACAGTTACAACTCCAGAAGGTAAGACAGCAGTAATTCCAGCTTCTGACTTAACAAAATCAGCAGCGGATGCAGCTAAACCAAACGCAGGCAATGATATCGTTAAACCAGCGGACAAAACTGTAGTAGCTAACCCAGACAAACTTACAGATGCTGAGAAGAAAGCGATCGAAGATAAAGTTAAAGCAGTCAACCCAGGTTCAACTGTAGTCGTAGACGATAAAGGAAACGCGACAGTTACAACACCAGCAGGTAAGACAGCGGTCATTCCAGCGACAGACTTAGTTAAATCACCAGAAGACGCAACTAAACCAAACGCAGGCAACGACATCGTTAAATCAGCGGACAAAACTGTAGTTGCTAACCCAGACAAACTTACAGACGCTGAGAAGAAAGCGATCGAAGATAAGGTTAAAGCAGTAAATCCAGGTTCAACTGTAGTAGTGGACGATAAAGGTAATGCCACAGTCACAACGCCAGAAGGTAAGACAGCGGTTATCCCAGCGTCAGACTTGACTAAGTCAGCAGCAGACGCAGCTAAACCAAATGCAGGTGATGACATCGTTAAACCAGCGGACAAAACTGTAGTTGCTAACCCAGACAAACTTACAGACTCTGAGAAGAAAGCCATTGAAGATAAGGTTAAAGCAGTCAACCCAGGTTCAACTGTAGTAGTGGACGATAAAGGCAATGCGACAGTTACAACTCCAGGAGGTAAGACAGCGGTTATCCCAGCGTCAGACTTGACTAAGTCAGCAGCAGACGCAGCTAAACCAAACGCAGGTGATGACATCGTTAAACCAGCGGATAAGACAGTAGTCGCAAATCCAGATGCTCTCACTCCAGAAGAGAAGAAAGCAATCGAAGATAAGGTTAAAGCAGTAAATCCAGGTTCAACTGTAGTCGTAGACGACAAAGGAAATGCTACAGTCACAACTCCAGAAGGTAAGACAGCCGTTATTCCAGCTACAGATTTGACTAAGTCAGCAGCAGATGCAGCTAAACCAAACGCAGGTAATGACATCGTTAAACCAGCGGATAAGACAGTAGTAGCGAATCCAGATGCTCTCACTCCAGAAGAGAAGAAAGCAATCGAAGATAAGGTTAAAGCAGTCAACCCAGGTTCAACTGTAGTAGTGGACGATAAAGGCAATGCGACAGTCACAACGCCAGAAGGTAAGACAGCGGTTATCCCATCAACAGACTTGACTAAGTCAGCAGCAGACGCAGCTAAACCAAATGCAGGTGATGACATCGTTAAACCAGCGGATAAGACAGTAGTCGCAAATCCAGATGCTCTCACTCCAGAAGAGAAGAAAGCAATCGAAGATAAGGTTAAAGCAGTAAATCCAGGTTCAACTGTAGTCGTAGACGACAAAGGAAATGCTACAGTCACAACTCCAGAAGGTAAGACAGCCGTTATTCCAGCTACAGATTTGACTAAGTCAGCAGCAGATGCAGCTAAACCAAACGCAGGCAACGACATCGTTAAACCAGCGGACAAAACTGTAGTAGCAAATCCAGATGCTCTCACTCCAGAAGAGAAGAAAGCAATCGAAGATAAGGTTAAAGCAGTAAATCCAGGTTCAACTGTAGTCGTAGACGACAAAGGAAATGCTACAGTCACAACTCCAGAAGGTAAGACAGCCGTTATTCCAGCTACAGATTTGACTAAGTCAGCAGCAGATGCAGCTAAACCAAACGCAGGTAATGACATCGTTAAACCAGCGGATAAGACAGTAGTAGCGAATCCAGATGCGTTAACTCCAGAAGAGAAGAAAGCGATCGAAGATAAGGTTAAAGCAGTAAATCCAGGTTCAACTGTAGTAGTGGACGATAAAGGAAACGCGACAGTCACAACGCCAGAAGGTAAGACAGCGGTTATCCCATCAACAGACTTGACTAAGTCAGCAGCAGACGCAGCTAAGCCAAATGCAGGTAACGATGTGGTTAAACCAGCAGATAAGACTGTGGTAGCGAACCCAGAAAAACTTACAGATGCTGAGAAGAAAGCCATCGAAGACAAGGTTAAAGCTGTAAATCCAGGTTCGACTGTAGTAGTAGACGATAAAGGCAATGCTACAGTTACAACTCCAGAAGGTAAGACAGCTGTAATTCCAGCGTCAGACTTGACTAAGTCAGCAGCAGATGCAGCTAAACCAAACGCAGGTAACGACATCGTTAAACCAGCGGATAAGACAGTAGTCGCAAATCCAGACAAACTTACAGACGCTGAGAAGAAAGCGATCGAAGATAAGGTTAAAGCAGTAAATCCAGGTTCAACTGTAGTAGTGGACGATAAAGGAAACGCGACAGTTACAACTCCAGCAGGTAAGACAGCAGTCATTCCAGCGTCAGACTTGACTAAGTCAGAAGCGGATGCAGCTAAACCAAATGCAGGTAACGATGTGAATACACCATCAGCTAAAACTGTAGTAGCTAACCCAGACAAACTTACAGATGCTGAGAAGAAAGCGATCGAAGATAAGGTTAAAGCAGTAAATCCAGGAGCGACTGTAGTAGTAGACGATAAGGGCAACGCAACAGTTACAACTCCGGAAGGTAAGACAGCGGTCATTCCAGCAACTGATTTAGTGAAAACACAAGATGATATCACTAAAGAAAATGCAGGTAATGATGTAAATACACCATCAGCTAAAACTGTAGTAGCTAACCCAGATAAACTTACAGACGCTGAGAAGAAAGCCATCGAAGATAAGGTTAAAGCAGTCAACCCAGGTTCAACTGTAGTAGTGGACGATAAGGGTAATGCAACAGTAGCTAAAGGTGATGGTACAGTTCTTAACATTCCAGCTTTAGACCTAGTCATTCCAGCAGATGATTTGGTAGATGCAGCTAAGAATACAGCTGTTAAAACTCCTGCTATTCGCACATTAGTAGCTGATAAGGAAAAATTAACAGATGCTGAAAAAGCAGCAGTTAAGAAAGCAATTGAAGCAGTAAATCCAGGAGCGACTGTAGTCGTAGACGATAAAGGTAACGCAACAGTAACATTAGATGGAAACACAGTGTCAATTGCAAAAGACCAATTAGTGAAAACAGCAAGTGATGTAACAGCTAAGAATAGCGGAGATAACATCAACCTTGACTTCGAAAAAGAAACAGTAGCGGACTTCAATAACTTAACGGATGCAGAAAAAGAAGCTGCAAAAGCTAAGATTAAAGGAGCAAATGCTGATGTGGTAGAAGTTATCTTCGACAAAGCAGGAAATGCAACTGTTGTAACTAAAGATGGTAAAGTTTTAGCAATTGCCGCTGAAGATATCTTTAAACAACGTCCTTCAGCTCCAAACAATGGTGGAAATGGAACTTCTGGCAACAACGGAACAACTAGCACAGATGTGAAAGTGGATAAAGCTAAGTTAGAAGGCGCTATTCGTCAATTAGATGAATTAATCATCAAAGAATCAGCTAAACTTGATGCAGAAACTGCAAAAGAAGCGAATGACTTGTTAGCAGACGCTAAGAAAGTATTTGCTAATGCAGACGCAAGTCAAGCAGAAGTAGATGCAATGGTTAAACGTATTGAAGACTTCATAGCGAAAGTTGCTCCATCAACTGATCATGCAACTCCAACTAACGACCAAGCTGCTCAAACACCAGCTGTAGCTCCAGCTACAACTCAAGCAGCAGCTAATGCTAGCCAAGAAGCAGCAACAAACGCGCGTAAAGCAGCTAAAGAGTTGCCGAATACAGGTACAGCAGATTCTACTGTAGCTATGGTAGCAGCTGCCGCAAGTGCATTACTTGGTCTTGGTCTTGCAGGCCGTCGTCGTAAAGAAGACGAAGAAGCTTAATTGGTAGATTGTTTGATAAACATCAGATGATAAATCCGATTTTCAAAGCTTAAACAAGTACCTCTCATAAGAAAATCTCCTAGCAGGAAAGCCTGCTAGGAGATTTTTGTATTTCAGGAAGTGGACGGATGACTTGGCAACCAGCTAAGGGTGAAGGTTAGCTGATCAGCTTTCAAGAGGTCTTGGTGTTGAATAGTTGATACTAGGTCTTTGTCCAGTCGGCATTCTTTTACAAAGTTAAAATGGCTGTGGTTTTGCTCAGTATGAATATCTAGCCATTTATTTTCTTTAGCTAGGTAAATACGGAGGTGGTCAAAGAGAGGGATTCCGAGATCATAGCTGGGCTTGCCTGGACAGGTTGGATAGAATCCGAGAGCTGACCAGATGTACCAAGCAGAGAGACTACCATTGTCTTCATCGCCAGGATAGGCTTGCCAGCTTGGATGAAAGGCTTTCTGACGGAGAGTCTTGATGAGAAGGGCAGTGTAGTCAGGGTAGTTGCTGTAACGGAAGAGATAAGGAATATGGAAGCCCGGTTGGTTGGAAATAGCGAGTTGTCCAAAAGGAGCAGTAGCCATTTCGCTCATTTCGTGAATCTCGTAACCATAGCCTGTCGTCTCAAAGAGGGGAACATCTTGACAGGTTTTCAAAAGATAGTTGCTGAAGGCTTCTTTTCCACCCATAAGTTGGATTAAATCTGGGATGTCCTGGAGAACGCCTAAAGTTGCTTGGATGGCAGAACATTCGGCATAATCACGTCCCCAACTATAAGGAGAAAAGTCAGGTCGGAAGTTTCCTTGACTATCACGCGCTCGCATGTAGCCCGTTTCAGCATCAAATAGATGGTGGTAATTTTGTGATGCGACCTTGTAGGTTTCAGCGATTTCTATTTTCCCTAGTTTCTCGGCACAGCGAGCGATACAAAAGTCACTATAGGTATAGTCTAGGGTATGGCTGACGCTTTCGTGGTGGTCGGTAGAGAGGTAGCCCAGCTCTTGGTATTGGGTTAGTCCGTGGCGGCCATTGATGCCGAGAGGGTCGAACTTGGTGGCTGTTTCAAGCATAGCTTGGAGGAGTTCTGCTTCCAAGTCGGGAGCCATATCCTTGCAGGAGCTATCTGCGATAATACCATCTAAAAGGGTACCAGGCATCATGCCACGTTCATCTGGAGCCAGCCACTTTGGAAGGAATCCAGTATCGCGGTAGCTATTGAGGAAGCCTTCTAAAAAGAGACGATAATGCTCTGGTATGACAAGGGCAAAGAGGGGGAAAGTGGTGCGGAAGGTATCCCAGAAACCATTGTTGCTAAAGAGTACACCGGGCTTGATAGTGCCAGTAGCCAGATCCATGTGGATGGCTTGCCCTGATTTATCAACCTCATAAAAAGTCTGGGGAAAGAGGAAGAGTCTGTAGAGGCAGTGGTCAAAAAAGGTTCGGTCAGCCTCTCCTGTCTCTATAACGTCAAAACGATGGAGTAGATTTTCCCAATCCGCTTGAGCATTTGCTTTACAGTTATCAAAATCTTCTTGAGGTAGATTGATTAGAGCTTGAGAAGGAGAGATGAAAGAAGTTGCTAGCTGAATCTCAGCATGGCTATCTGCTAAGTCAATTCGCCAGTCTTCGCCTTCTTGGCTGATAGCAAGAATATCCGTATTCATTTGCAAGGTAGTGAACATAGTTAGTGGATTTTTGTTGGTCTCAGTTTTCCCTTCTTGTCGTAGGGCAAGCGTTCGCTTATCTACTTGCTCTACGGTCAGTTCATCTCCTGCGTGAAGATAGAGGGAGAGGGCTTTGCCTTGCTTTTGTTCCAAACGAATAGAAGCACCGTAGCAAGTCGGTGTGAGCTGGCTTTCAATCTGATAGCGCAGGGAGAAAATCTTCAGATAATGAGGTTTGAAAGAGGTCTTATCTATGTCATAGGAAGACTGGCGGTGAAAGAGGCTGTCTCCACCCAGTTGACCTGTGACAGGTGTCAGAAGGATCCAAGAGTAGTCCCCAATCCAAGGACTTGGTTGGTGGGTTAGTCGAATCCCCTGAAAGATAGGCAGATGCGGATCGAAAAACCAAGAGCCCTCCTGGTCACTGGTCTGGGGTACAAAGTAATTCATCCCAAAAGGCACGCCTGTGTATGGCAGGGTATTTCCCCGAGAAAAGGCATGCTTGCTGGCAGTTCCAAAGCGGGTATCGATAGTTTCAAGTAGTGGTTTCATAGTCTTTCCTTTAGCTGTTTTTCTACATTATATCAGAAAGAGATAACCTTTAGAAAAGGAGTTTCAAAGATAACTATTTTGTAGAAAAATGACTATCATTTGTGTATGTATTTTCTGTCTCAAAAGCTATATACTGAAAATGAAACTTGTTTGAAAGAGGATACTGCACGATGATTTATTCAAAAGAAATTGTTAGAGAGTGGCTAGATGAAGTGGCAGAGCGGGCTAAGGACCATCCAGAGTGGGTGGATGTTTTCGAGCGTTGCTATACAGACACCTTGGACAATACGGTTGAAATCTTAGAAGATGGTTCAACCTTTGTACTCACTGGTGATATTCCTGCTATGTGGCTTCGAGATTCGACAGCCCAACTCAGACCCTACCTTCATGTGGCTAAAAGAGATGCCCTCCTGCGTCAGACTATTGCAGGTTTGGTCAAACGTCAGATGACCTTGGTACTCAAGGATCCTTATGCCAATTCCTTCAACATTGAGGAAAACTGGAAGGGTCACCACGAGACAGACCATACCGACCTTAATGGCTGGATTTGGGAACGCAAGTACGAGGTGGACTCGCTTTGCTATCCTTTGCAGTTGGCTTATCTCCTCTGGAAAGAGACTGACGAGACTAGTCAGTTTGATGAGACTTTTGTCGCAGCGACTAAGGAGATTCTCCATCTTTGGACGGTTGAACAAGACCATAACAACTCTCCTTATCGTTTTGTTCGAGATACGGACCGCAAGGAAGATACCTTGGTAAATGATGGCTTTGGACCTGATTTTGCAGTGACAGGTATGACTTGGTCAGCTTTTCGTCCGAGTGATGACTGCTGCCAGTATAGCTACTTGATTCCGTCAAATATGTTTGCTGTAGTAGTCTTGGGTTATGTGCAAGAGATCTTCGCAGCATTAAACCTAGCTGATAACGAGAGTATTATTGCTGATGCCAAGCGTCTTTGTGCTGAAATCCAAGAAGGAATTGAAAACTATGCCTACACTACTAACAGCAAGGGCGAAAAGATTTACGCCTTTGAAGTGGATGGTCTAGGAAATGCCAGCGTCATGGATGATCCAAATGTACCAAGTCTGTTGGCTGCACCTTATCTGGGCTACTGCGACATTGACGACGAAGTCTATCAAGCAACTCGTCGTACAATTTTGAGCCCTGAAAATCCATATTTCTACCAAGGAGAATACGCTAGTGGCCTCGGAAGTTCCCATACCTTCTATCGCTATATCTGGCCCATTGCCCTTTCTATCCAAGGTTTGACAACAAGAGATAAGGCAGAGAAGAAATTCTTGTTAGATCAGCTGGTTGCTTGCGATGGTGGTACAGGTGTCATGCACGAAAGCTTCCACGTGGATGATCCAACGCTCTACTCTCGTGAATGGTTCTCTTGGGCCAACATGATGTTTTGTGAGTTGGTCTTGGATTACTTGGATATCCGTTAATACTCTTCGAAAATCTCTTCAAACCACGTCAGCTTTATCTGCAACCTCAAAGCTGTGCTTTGAGCAACCTGCGGCTAGCTTCCTAGTTTGCTCTTTGATTTTCATTGAGTATAAGGAGCTCGCCTTCGCTTCACTGATTCTTGTCAGAATCACAAATTTACATTTAAAACGTTAACAATAAAAATTTAAATTTAGAATGAGGTTTTACTTCATGGAAAATGTTGTTGTACATATTATCTCACATAGTCACTGGGACCGTGAGTGGTACTTGCCTTTTGAAAGCCACCGTATGCAGTTGGTGGAATTGTTTGACAATCTCTTTGATCTTTTTGAAAATGACCCTGAGTTCAAGAGTTTCCATTTAGACGGGCAAACTATTGTCCTTGATGACTACTTGGAGATTCGTCCTGAAAATCGCGACAAAGTTCAACAGTACATCGACGAAGGAAAATTGAAAATTGGTCCCTTCTATATCTTGCAGGATGATTACTTGATTTCAAGTGAAGCCAATGTCCGCAATACCTTGATTGGTCAGCAGGAAGCTGCAAAGTGGGGCAAATCCACTCAGATTGGTTACTTCCCAGATACCTTTGGAAATATGGGACAAGCGCCTCAAATCCTTCAAAAATCAGGCATTCACGTGGCCGCTTTCGGTCGTGGTGTGAAGCCGATTGGATTTGACAACCAAGTCCTCGAAGATGAGCAGTTTACTTCCCAGTTTTCAGAAATGTACTGGCAGGGTGCGGACGGAAGTCGTGTCCTCGGGATTCTCTTTGCCAACTGGTACAGTAATGGGAATGAAATTCCAGTGGATAAAGACGAGGCTTTGACCTTCTGGAAACAAAAACTGGCAGACGTGCGTGACTACGCTTCTACCAACCAATGGTTGATGATGAACGGTTGTGACCACCAGCCTGTCCAGAAAAATCTGAGCGAAGCCATTCGTGTGGCAAATGAACTCTTCCCAGATGTAACCTTTGTTCATAGTTCTTTTGATGAATATGTTCAAGCCGTGGAAAGTGCCCTACCAGAGCAGTTATCAACGGTTACAGGTGAGCTGACCAGTCAGGAAACAGATGGCTGGTACACACTTGCCAACACTTCTTCATCCCGCATTTACCTCAAACAAGCCTTCCAAGAAAATAGCAACCTCCTAGAGCAAATTGTAGAACCACTGACTATTATAACTGGTGGCCACAACCACAAGGACCAGTTGACCTATGCTTGGAAAACTCTTTTGCAGAATGCGCCGCATGATAGCATCTGTGGCTGTAGCGTGGACGAGGTTCACCGAGAGATGGAAACTCGTTTTGCCAAGGTCCACCAAGTTGGAAACTTTGTTAAGAGCAATCTTCTTAACGAGTGGAAGGGCAAAATAGCTACAGCTAAGGCTCAAAGTGACTATCTCTTTACTGTCATTAACACAGGCCTGCATGATAAGGTCGATACTGTCAGCGCAGTGATTGATGTTGCGACTTGTGATTTCAAGGAATTGCACCCAACAGAAGGTTACAAGAAGATGGCTGCTCTTACCTTGCCAAGTTATCGTGTGGAGGACTTGGATGGTCGTCCTGTAGAGGCTAAAATCGAAGACCTTGGGGCTAATTTTGAGTATGATTTACCAAAAGATAAGTTCCGCCAAGCTCGTATTGCTCGTCAAGTGCGCGTGACCATCCCAGTTCACCTAGCGCCACTTTCTTGGACAACCTTCCAATTGCTGGAAGGAGAACAAGAACACCGCGACGGTATTTACCAAAACGGAGTGATTGATACGCCATTTGTAACGGTGAGTGTGGATGACAACATCACAGTCTATGATAAGACAACTCATGAAGCCTATGAAGATTTTATTCGCTTCGAAGATCGTGGTGACATCGGAAACGAGTATATCTATTTCCAACCAAAAGGAACAGAGCCAATCTATGCAGAGCTTAAGGGCTACGAGGTCTTGGAAAACACAGCTCGCTACGCTAAGATTTTGCTCAAACATGAATTGACTGTGCCTGTCAGTGCAGATGAAAAGCTAGAAGAAGAGCAAAAAGGCATCATCGAGTTTATGAAGCGTGAAGCTGGACGTTCAGAAGAATTGACAAGCATTCCTCTTGAAACTGAGATGACTATCTTCGTTGATAATCCACAAATCCGCTTTAAAACTCGCTTTACCAACACTGCCAAAGACCACCGTATCCGTCTCTTGGTCAAGACTCACAACACGCGTCCAAGCAATGATTCTGAAAGCATTTATGAGGTGGTGACACGACCAAACAAACCAGCTGCTTCATGGGAAAATCCTGAAAATCCTCAACACCAACAAGCCTTTGTTAGTCTGTATGACGATGAAAAAGGGGTGACTGTATCCAACAAGGGATTGAATGAATACGAAATCCTTGGAGACGACACCATTGCAGTGACTATTTTGCGTGCATCAGGTGAGCTAGGTGACTGGGGTTACTTCCCAACACCAGAAGCACAATGCTTGCGTGAGTTTGAAGTCGAGTTTGCGTTTGAATGCCACCAAGCCCAAGAACGCTTTTCAGCCTATCGTCGTGCTAAAGCCTTGCAGACACCATTTACCAGCCTTCAGCTTGCTAAACAAGAAGGAAGCGTGGCTGCGACTGGTAGCCTCCTGAACCATTCTGTTCTCAGCATACCGCAAATCTGTCCAACAGCCTTTAAGGTAGCTGAAAATGAAGAAGGCTATGTTCTTCGTTACTACAATATGTGTAGTGAAAATGTACGTGTACCGGAAAGTCAACATCTCTTCCTTGACCTACTTGAACGACCATACCCAGTTCATAGAGGCCTCATTTCACCACAAGAGATTCGTACAGAATTCATCAAAAAAGAAGAAATTTAATTTCAAAAAGTAAACATAAAAAGAAAGGAGGGGCGAAAAGGTAAGAACTAACTACTGATTCGCCCCTTTTTATGGTAAAAACAATGACCATTGCAACGATTGATATCGGAGGGACTGGGATTAAGTTTGCCAGTCTGACTCCTGATGGGAAAATACTAGATAAGACAAGTATCCCAACACCAGAAAACTTGGAGGATTTACTAGCTTGGTTAGACCAGCGCTTGTCAGAGCAGGATTATAGCGGGATTGCTATGAGCGTTCCAGGCGCGGTCAATCAAGAGACAGGTGTGATTGATGGCTTCAGTGCGGTGCCCTACATTCACGGATTTTCTTGGTATGAGGCGCTTAGCTCTTATCAGATTCCTGTCCATCTGGAAAATGATGCTAACTGCGTTGGACTCAGTGAATTACTGGCTCATCCAGAACTTGAAAATGCAGCTTGTGTCGTGATTGGGACAGGGATTGGCGGAGCCATGATTATCAATGGTAGACTTCATAGAGGTCGCCACGGTCTGGGTGGGGAATTTGGCTACATGACCACCCTTGCCCCTGCTGAAAAGCTCAATAACTGGTCGCAACTAGCGTCAACTGGAAATATGGTGCGATATGTGATTGAAAAATCTGGTCAGACTGACTGGGACGGTCGCAAGATTTACCAAGAGGCTACAGCTGGGAATGCTCTTTGCCAAGAAGCTATTGAGCGCATGAACCGCAATCTGGCGCAAGGTTTGCTTAATATCCAGTATCTGATTGATCCAGATGTCATTAGTCTGGGTGGCTCTATCAGTCAAAATCCAGATTTCATACAAGGTGTTAAGAAGGCTGTTGATAACTTTGTCGAAACCTACGAAGAATACACGATCGCACCTGTCATCCAAGCCTGTACCTATCATGCAGATTCCAATCTCTACGGTGCCCTTGTCAACTGGCTACAGGAGGAAAATCAATGGTAAGATTTACAGGACTTAGTTCCAAACAAACTCAGGCAATCGACTTGCTGACAAAGCACATTTCGCTACCAGATGTAGAGGTAGCTGTCGCTCAGTCTGACCAAGCCTCGATTTCTATCAAGGGTGAGGGTGGTCACTATCAATTGACCTACCGCAAACCCCACCAACTTTATCGTGCCTTGTCCCTGTTGGCAACAGTTCTAGCAGAAGGTGACAAAGTAGAGATTGAAGAACAAGCAGCTTATGAAGAGTTGGCTTATATGGCAGACTGTTCTCGAAATGCAGTGTTGAATGTGGCTTCTGCCAAGCAGATGATTGAGGTCTTGGCTCTCATGGGCTATTCAACCTTTGAACTTTACATGGAAGACACCTACCAGATTGAGGGGCAGCCTTACTTTGGCTATTTCCGTGGAGCTTACTCGGCTGAGGAGTTGCAGGAAATCGAAGCCTACGCCCAGCAGTTTGATATGACCTTTGTGCCATGTATCCAGACCTTGGCCCACTTGTCTGCCTTCGTCAAATGGGGTGTCAAGGAAGTGCAAGAACTCCGTGATGTAGAGGACATTCTCCTTATTGGCGAAGAAAAGGTTTATAACCTGATTGATGGCATGTTTGCTACCCTATCTAAACTGAAGACTCGCAAGGTCAATATTGGGATGGACGAAGCCCACTTGGTTGGTTTGGGACGCTACTTGATTCTCAACGGTGTTGTGGATCGTAGTCTCCTCATGTGCCAACATTTGGAGCGCGTGCTGGATATTGCTGACAAATACGGTTTCCACTGCCAAATGTGGAGTGATATGTTCTTCAAACTTATGTCAGCAGATGGCCAGTACGACCGTGATGTGGAAATTCCAGAAGAAACTCGTGTCTACCTAGACCGTCTCAAAGACCGAGTAACTTTGGTTTACTGGGACTATTATCAGGATAGCGAGGAAAAATACAATCGCAACTTCCGTAATCACCACAAGATTAGCCAAGATATTGCCTTTGCAGGAGGTGCTTGGAAGTGGATTGGTTTCACACCCAACAACCATTTCAGCCGTCTCATCGCTCTTGAAGCCAATAAAGCCTGTCGTGCGAATGACATCAAAGAAGTCATCGTAACTGGTTGGGGAGACAATGGTGGTGAAACTGCTCAGTTTTCTATCCTACCAAGCTTGCAAATCTGGGCAGAACTCTGCTACCGCAATGACTTAGACCGTTTGTCTGCACACTTCAAAACCAATACAGGTCTATCGGTTGAGGACTTTATGCAGATTGACCTTGCCAACCTTTTACCAGACCTACCAGACAATCTCAGTGGCATCAATCCCAACCGCTATGTCTTTTATCAGGATGTTCTCTGTCCGATACTTGACCAGCACATGACACCTGAACAAGACAAACCGCACTTCGCTCAGGCTGCTGAGACGCTTGCTAACATTAAAGAAAAAGCTGGCAACTATGCCTATCTCTTTGAAACTCAGGCCCAGTTGAATGCCATTTTAAGTAGCAAAGTCGATGTGGGACGACGCATTCGTCAGGCTTATCAAGCGGATGATAAAGAAAGCCTGCAAGAAATTGCCAGACAAGAATTACCAGAACTCAGAAGCCAAATTGAAGACTTCCATGCCCTCTTTAGCCATCAATGGTTGAAGGAAAACAAGGTCTTTGGCTTGGATACGGTTGACATCCGTATGGGCGGACTCTTGCAACGCATCAAGCGAGCAGAAAGCCGTATCGAGGCTTATCTGGCTGGTCAACTGGACCGTATCGATGAGCTAGAAGTGGAAATCTTACCATTTACTGACTTTTACGCAGATAAGGACTTCGTAGCCACAACAGCCAACCAGTGGCATACCATTGCGACAGCTTCGACGATTTATACAACTTAATACTCTTCGAAAATCTCTTTAAACTACGTCAGCTTCCGTCTACAACCTCAAAACAGTGTTTTGAGCAACCTGCGGCTAGCTTCCTAGTTTGCTCTTTGATTTTCATTGAGTATAAAAACAAGAACACCTTGCCTTGGGCAGAGTGTTTCCCGTGAAACATCCCTTTCTTAAAAAAGTACTCCACATAAAATAATTTGTGGAGTTTTTTCTATAATTAGTAGTTTAACCTAACCTTCAAATAGGAGTATACTAATAATGTAATCGTTATCAAAAGTCTAAAAAGGAATTTTTAGATGGATATCAAAATAAAAAAGGGAGGAAATTATGAATAAGTTTTCAAAAACCTTGAGAGACAACTGGATCTTTCTCTTAATGGTTTTGCCAGGGGCACTCTGGTTGATTCTATTCTTCTACATTCCAGTATTTGGGAACGTGGTTGCCTTTAAAGACTACCACATGACCAGTAATGGATTTATAGATAGTATCGTGAATAGTAAATGGGTCGGACTCGATAATTTCAGATTCTTGTTTAGTTCAAAAGACGCCTTTATTATCACACGAAATACTGTCCTCTACAATCTAGGCTTTATCTTTATCGGTTTGATTGTATCTGTAGGGATTGCCATCATCCTCAGTGAACTCCGTTCTAAGAGAATGGTTAAGATCTTTCAAACTTCCATGTTGTTCCCTTACTTCTTGTCTTGGGTTATCATCAGTTTCTTTACAGATGCCTTCCTAAACATTGATAAAGGGGTGTTCAACCATTTCCTAGAATCTATCGGAATGAAGGAAATCAATTTCTACGCTGATTTGGGTATCTGGCCATATCTCCTACTTTTCCTAGGTATTTGGAAAGGCTTTGGATATAGCAGTGTCATGTATTATGCGACAATCATGGGAATTGATCCAACCTACTACGAAGCAGCGACAGTGGATGGGGCCAGCAAATGGCAACGAATTCGCAATGTAACTATTCCGCAGTTGACACCATTGGTAACTGTATTGACCATCCTTGCAGTCGGAAATATCTTCCGTGCAGACTTTGGTCTCTTCTACCAAATCCCCCACAATGCTGGTCAGCTTTATAATGTAACCAACGTCTTGGATGTATATGTTTATAACGGTTTGACTCAGACAGCGGATATCGGGATGGCTTCAGCAGCAGGTCTCTACCAATCAGTTGTCGGCTTGATTCTGGTTATCCTATCAAACTTACTGGCAAGACGAGTTGATCCAAACTCAGCCTTGTTCTAGAAAGGAGGAGAATATGGCAGAAAAGAAAATTAAAAAAGAAAAAATTGATAATGTCGGCATTCACTCCTTCAGTAAGAAAGCAGATATCTTCTTTAGTACCATTTCTGGTTTGGTTGCCCTCTCTTGTATCCTACCCTTTGTATTCGTTATCGTTATTTCGGTGACAGATGAAAAGAGTATTCTCCAAAATGGATATAGCTTCTTCCCATCTCAATTTGGATTAGACGGCTTTGAGTTTTTGGCACAGTTTAAGGATAAAATTCTCCAAGCCCTCTTCATCTCAGTCTTTGTAACAGTGGTGGGGACTATCACAAATGTTTTTATCACAACAACTTATGCTTACGCTATCTCACGGACAACCTTTAAGTATCGCAGATTCTTTACGATTTTTGCCCTTCTTAGTATGTTGTTTAACGCAGGTTTGGTACCGGGCTATATCGTGGTAACTCGTTTACTTCAACTTGGTGATACAGTTTGGGCCTTGATTGTTCCAATGCTTCTCTCACCATTTAACATCATCTTGATGCGTTCCTTCTTCAAGAAGACCATTCCAGAAGCTATTCTAGAATCCGCTCGTATCGATGGTGCTAGTGAGGCCCGGATCTTCTTCCAAATCTGTTTGCCATTGTCACTACCAGGTATCGCAACCATCACGCTCTTGACAGCTCTTGGTTTCTGGAATGACTGGTTCAACGCCCTTCTTTACATCAAGAGTGACAACTTGTATCCATTGCAATATTTGCTCATGCAAATCCAGCAAAATATGGATTACATCGCCAAAGCAGTCGGCCTATCTGGTCAACTGGGAGTTGCTCTTCCAAAAGAAACAGGTCGTATGGCCATGGTTGTGGTCGCAACCCTTCCAATCGCGATTCTGTATCCATTCTTCCAACGCTACTTTGTAAAAGGTTTGACTATCGGTGGTGTGAAAGAATAGTACTTGTCGAGAAAAATCATTTCTCATTTCCAAACTTCCCTTGCGTGAAGTTAAGATCATTACATTGTTTATAAGTTTAAAAATAAAAAAAAGGAGTTTTTGTCATGAAAAACTGGAAAAAATATGCTTTTGCATCTGCTAGCGTAGTCGCTTTGGCTGCTGGTCTCGCTGCTTGTGGAAACCTTTCAGGTAACAGCAAAAAAGCTGCTGACTCAGCTTCAGGTGAAAAAACTGTTATCAAAATGTACCAAATAGGTGACAAACCAGATAACTTGGATGAATTGCTAGAAAATGCTAACAAAATCATCGGTGAAAAAGTTGGTGCTAAATTGGATATCCAATATCTTGGATGGGGTGACTATGATAAGAAAATGTCAGTTATCACATCATCTGGTGAAAACTACGATATCGCCTTTGCATCTAACTATGTTGTAAATGCTCAAAAAGGTGCCTATGCTGACTTGACTGACTTGTATAAGAAAGAAGGAGCAGAGCTTTATAAAGTACTTGACCCAGCTTACATCAAAGGTAACAGCATTAACGGTAAAATTTACGCAGTTCCAGTTGCAGCCAACGTTGCATCATCTCAAAACTTCGCCTTCAACGGAACTCTTCTTGCTAAATACGGTATCGATATTTCAGGTGTCACTTCATATGAAACACTTGAACCAGTCTTGAAACAAATCAAAGAAAAAGCTCCAGATGTAGTGCCATTTGCGGTTACTAAGAACTTTATCCCATCTGATAACTTTGACTACCCAGTTCCAAATGGACTTCCATTCGTTATCGACCTTGAAGGGGACACTACTAAGATCGTAAACCGTTACGAAGTGCCTCGCTTTAAAGAACACTTGAAGACTCTTCACAAATTCTATGAAGCTGGATACATTCCAAAAGACGTAGCAACAAGCGATACTTCATTTGACCTTCAACAAGATACTTGGTTCGTTCGTGAAGAAACAGTAGGACCAGCTGACTACGGTAACAGCTTGCTTTCACGTGTTGCAAACAAAGACATCCAAATCAAACCAATCACTAACTTCATCAAGAAAAACCAAACAACACAAGTTGCTAACTTTGTTATCTCAAACAACTCTAAGAACAAAGAAAAATCAATGGAAGTGTTGAACCTCTTGAACACTAACCCAGAACTCTTGAATGGTCTTGTTTATGGTCCAGAAGGCAAGAACTGGGAAAAAATTCCAGGTAAAGAAAACCGTGTTAAAGTCCTTGATGGCTACAAAGGAAACACTCACATGGGTGGATGGAACACTGGTAACAACTGGATCCTTTACATCAACGAAAACGTTACAGACCAACAAATCGAAGATTCTAAGAAACAATTGGCTGAAGCTAAAGAATCTCCAGCACTTGGATTCATCTTTAACACTGACAATGTGAAATCTGAAATCTCAGCAATCTCTAACACAATGCAACAATTCGATACAGCTATCAACACTGGTACTGTAGACCCAGATAAAGCTATTCCAGAATTGATGGAAAAATTGAAATCTGAAGGTGCTTACGATAAAGTATTGAATGAAATGCAAAAACAATATGATGAATTCTTGAAAAACAAAAAATCATAAGATCAATTGATTTCGTGTATTCATTCCTAATTCCTAAAAATTGAATCACTGTTTTCCTCAGGCTTATCTGGGGAGGCAGTGATTTTTTGAAACGAGAGCATAGATATCTGTGTTTTCTTATCGCTGTTTAACCATTCAGGAAATCTCAAATACCATTTAGGATTTGGAGTAAGGATTTAGGAAAATATAGCTTATATTAGAGATGTCTCGAGTTTACAAAGGAGAGTTCATATGAAGAAGTATCAACTTCTATTCAAAATTAGTGCAGTTTTCTCTTACCTATTTTTCGTATTTGGTCTTTCTCAGCTGACGCTTATTGTTCAAAATTATTGGCAATTTTCTTCCCAGATTGGCAATTTCGTCTGGATTCAAAATCTCTTGAGTTTGCTATTTAGCGGAGTCATGATTTGGATTCTGGTTAAGACAGGTCATGGTTATCTCTTTCACATTCCAAGAAAAAAATGGCTTTGGTATTCGATTTTGACAGTATTAGTGGTAGTGCTCCAGATCTCTTTTAACGTTCAGACAGCTAAACATGTTCAGTCAACTGCTGAAGGTTGGGCCGTATTGATCGGTTATAGTGGGACCAACTTTGCTGAGCTAGGTATCTATATAACTTTGTTCTTTCTGACTCCACTTATGGAAGAGCTAATCTATAGAGGATTACTGCAACACGCCTTCTTTAAGCATTCGCGATTTGGCCTTGATTTGCTTCTTCCTTCCATTTTGTTTGCTCTTCCTCATTTTTTGAGTCTGCCTAGTCTGTTAGATATCTTCGTCTTTGCAACATCTGGCATCATCTTTGCTAGTTTGACCCGCTATACCAAGAGCATTTATCCATCCTATGCGGTGCATGTGATTAATAATATTTTCGCAACATTACCATTTTTGCTGACTTTTTTACACAGGGTATTTGGGTGAAATATTGGTACGAGAGTTAGGAATGATAGCTTTTCAATTTAAGGAGGAAAATGAGAATGACACCATTAAAATGGTTTGCTGGAGGAAGCGAAAGACGTTGTGAAGCGATGACTATCATAGATCACCTACTGGAAGGTATAAGCAATACGCCTCAACTTGCTCCTTTGAAAAATCTGTTAGTGAGTTATAAAAGACGATTAGAGGACGATGGGACCTCTACTCCATTTATTTTGAGTCAAATGAATGTTGACATCTCACGTGTGTTGATTGACAATAAGCTGATGTTATCAGAAAGTCAATCCGAGCAGATCAAAAAATTGAGAGAATTATCTGCTATTCGCTATGGTTACTGATGAAGTGCAGGGATAAGCACCTTTCTACAATTTCCAGTCAAATAAATTGCATTCGTTTTCTCAAGCAGGTATACTAGTATAGTTAGATGAAAAATTCTGAAAATTTAAGAATAGAAAAGAGAACAAATCTTATGGCAAAAGATATTCGTGTCTTACTTTACTACCTTTATACTCCAATTGAAAATGCAGAGCAATTTGCTGCAGACCACTTGGCTTTCTGTAAATCAATCGGCCTTAAAGGCCGTATCCTAGTCGCTGACGAGGGAATTAACGGAACAGTTTCAGGGGATTATGAAACAACTCAAAAATACATGGACTATGTTCACAGCCTCCCAGGTATGGAAGACCTCTGGTTCAAGATTGACGAAGAAAGTGAACAAGCTTTCAAGAAGATGTTTGTTCGCTATAAGAAAGAAATTGTCCACCTTGGTTTGGAAGACAACGACTTTGACAATGACATCAACCCACTTGAAACAACAGGTGCTTACTTGTCTCCAAAAGAGTTCAAAGAAGCTCTTCTTGACGAAGATACAGTTGTCCTTGACACACGTAACGATTATGAGTACGACCTAGGACACTTCCGTGGGGCTATCCGCCCAGATATCCGCAACTTCCGTGAGTTGCCACAATGGGTTCGTGATAACAAAGAAAAATTCATGGACAAGCGTGTCGTGGTTTACTGTACAGGTGGGGTTCGCTGTGAGAAATTCTCAGGCTGGATGGTCCGTGAAGGCTACAAAGATGTCGGCCAATTGCACGGAGGAATTGCAACTTACGGTAAAGATCCAGAAGTCCAAGGTGAGCTTTGGGATGGGAAAATGTACGTCTTTGACGAGCGTATCGCCGTAGATGTCAACCATGTCAACCCAACTATCGTAGGGAAAGACTGGTTTGATGGAACACCATGTGAACGTTATGTCAACTGTGGAAATCCATTCTGTAACCGTCGTATCTTGACATCAGAAGAAAATGAAGACAAGTACCTTCGTGGATGTTCACACGAGTGCCGTGTTCACCCACGTAACCGCTATGTTTCAGAACATGAATTGACACAAGCTGAAGTTGTCGAGCGCCTAGCCGCTATCGGTGAAAGCTTGGATCAAGCAGCTACTGTATAAGATTAAACAGTCCTTAGGGGCTGTTTTTCTATGCTTTTTACTCAAAAATCTAAAGTTTGTTTCTGTATCTTTCAGGAAAATAAGGTATACTATATGTAAACGATTTCAAAGGAGTCCAGTTATGACGAAAACATTTTTTATTCCAAATAAACAGAGCATTTTAGGAGAACAAGAGATTTTGACTGCCAAGTCCATCTTGGCCTTGGTAGATGGTTTGGAGTCACATAGCTATGATGCTGTCTATCTTCGTCAGCCTCTTAGCCGTCTTGAATATATTGAGTGTGCGATAGTGGGGCAATCACAATTTCTCTTTAAGGTCAGTTATGCTGATGATCAAAAGGCATATCGTGTCGATCTTCCTGACCTACTCACGAAGACAGACTGGCAGATTATCAAAACATTTTTAGATGCCCTGCTTGCTTACACAGGAACTGAGATTGAGGGGCTAGATGGTTTTGATTTTGAAGCTTATTTCCAAGCAAGTATTCAAGCTCATATTGCAGACACTGCGGCTCGTTTTACGATTTGCCAAGGAATTTTTAATCCTGTTTTCTTTAGTCATGAGGATTTGAAAAGCTTTTTAGAGGAAGACGGCTTGGCTCAGTTTGAAGCGCGTGTGCGTGCGGTTCAAGAGACAGACGCCTACTTTGCAAGAGTTTCCTTCTATCAGGATGGAGAAGGCCAAGTGCACGGTGTTTATCATCTGGCTCAAGGAGTCAAGACTGTTTTACCGAGAGAACCATTTGTTCCTGCAGCCTATATGGAGCAATTGGTGGATAAGGAAGTGCAGTGGGAGATTGACTTGGTTCAAATCACAGGAGATGGCTCTAAACCAGAAGACTATGAAGCCATTGCCCGCTTGGACTATGCAAAATTCCTTGAGGTACTACCGTCAGAACTTTACCACCAACTAGATGCCAATCAATTAGAAGTACAACCCATCTTAGAAAAAGATTTTAAAACATTAGCACAAGAAGAGTAAAGCAGGTCAAGTGACTTGCTTTTTTGACATAGAAAAATCCTGCCATGGATGACAGGATTGAAGTTTAAAGAAAGGCCAAGATACGAAGGTAATCCCCAATCAGTGCTACCTCAGCTACAAAGAAGAGGAGGATAATGACTCCGTTCACAAGGACAGACAAGAATAACTGATAGAAGGAGTCGGTTTCACTTGCTTGACTTGGCCTTGTAATGATATGGAGACTGGCAAGCAGAATGATTCCAACACTAATCACACACAAGAGGGCTGTGAATCGCAGGCTATCAAAGAAGGCAAAGAAACTAGCAATAGCAGTGAGGAAGATTGGAATTGCCAAGAGTTGACTATATTGTTGGAGAACCTTTTCTAGCGTCCAGTCCTTTTCTTGATAGATAAATCGTCTCACGACGAAACTACCCAAGAGGAATGAAAAGAAGAAGAGTGTGGTTGCTACTAGGATAGAGATAATCGAAAAGAGATTTAATGAAGCAAATTGTTCAGGGAAGTGATTATGCATATTTGCTATATGTCCATAGTAGGCTTGTTTGATGTGGTAGATACTAAAGAAAAAGGAAGACGCAGAAAACAGAATGAGCAAGAGAAAGGCTGTGTAACTGTGTGTGCTACTTGTTTCAAGACTGCTTGTAGGAGATTTGATTGCTTCCATCAGCCAAGACCAAAAATCAAGCGCTTGCTCTTTCCATTTATCCGTAGATTTTGGAGCTTGGTCGGGGATATAGGGACTTTCCAAGGATTGACTGATAAGAAGGGGCTCTTTCGTGCTTGTTTTTTGCTGAGGAAGAGCTTCTTGACTCTCTTCAGCTATAGTGACTTTTTCTGTTGCTTTAGAAAGGTCTTGCTCTTCCTCAGTAGAATCTAATGCTTTCTTTTCTTCTATTTCTATTCTTGCTTCACCGTTTTCAGGCGTTTCAATTTTCTCTCCTTGCTGGTTTTCAAGTTCGATTTCAGCTTGAGAGACGTCCTCCTCTACTTGAGTATTTTTTTCAATTGGTGTATCGAGATCGACTATCGTTTCTTCAGCCTTGTCTGCAACATCTTGGGACTGTTCATCAGGCTTGCTCTTGCTTGTTGTTTTAACAAAATCATTACTTTCAAACCATTCTTGTTTCATGGTAGAACCTCCTTTTTAGTTAGATAAATATGCTTCCATAGTAGCGAATGTAAGCGTTTTTGTCAACGATTTCTAGAAGAAGACTCGTGTTCCTCTGCTTTGAGTAGATAGATATATTGGTCTGCCCTTGCTATGAGTTGATCTTTCACATCAGCTTTTTCTGTTTTATAAGGATTGCTTAAATGTTCATCTCTGTTTTCTTTATTGTTAAATGAACGTCTTCCTTCTCTCACAAAATGAAGAATAGAACCATGTTTTGTTGAAAGATCTAAGTTGATTCTTTGTTTTTCTTCTTCGGAAAGTAGCAGTTGTAGGTCTGTTTTCGCCACCAATTCCACCTTACCATGGACTTGTATTTTTTCAGCGTGGAAGTGCTTCTCTGTTGACTCTAGTTGACTATCTGTAAGGTCTGTATCAAAGATATTAACGATATTAGGGGTTGTGAGTTTACTGTTTTTGATACGACTTCCTTCAATTCGGAGGAGATAGCCATTTGTATTGAGAGTTGCATTTTCAAGGCTAGCATTTATGATGGTGGTTTGTCCACGATTGGCTGACACGTTGATCCCTTTTAGACTTCTTCCTTTTGGAACTTGGAGAATAACTTCATTAAAACGACTAGAGTAGCTGCTTGCGATATGGAGAATCCCGCCGATTCCAGAAGAGAGAAATGGAGTTTCAGACAGTTTCTTATCAGTGAGGCTCAGCGTTTTATCGTTCTGATTCGTGATAAGATCATGGTGAGCAGAAAGAGATGGATGGTAAGAAATGTGGATTTGATCATCCAAAGAGTCTGTGATGGTGAGCGCGTGTTGGTGGAGAGTGATCTCTAGGTTTTCGACTTCCTTACCAAAGGTCAGCTCTTCCATCCGACTATCATAGACAGGTTCCTTGGACATGGCAAGTAGGCTCTTGATCCCGTCAGATTGGATGCCTACAAAGAGCAGGATAAAGCCGATAACAGTAGTCACCACACCAAAAATGAGAAATCCTCTTGTCCATTTACGCATGCTGGTCACCTCTCTTTCCTTTTTTAAGAACAAATTGCACCAGGCGAACAATGAGTAGGCCGAAGAAACGAGCTACATAGGAAATACCTAGTAAGACTAGTGAAGAAGCACCGATGGCTAGTAAACCAGAACCGAAAATCAAGATAAAGGCTGATTTGGCTTGGGCTAGGACAGTGAAACTTTCAACTAAGAATAGGAATCCGCCAATGATACCAAGTATGGAAATCGCAAAGAAAGCTAGAATGACAGTCAAGGCTGCCACAAAGATTGCGAACAGGGACACGAGGATGGCGATTCCCAGAGGAATACCGATGGGGGCTGCAAGGAGGGCTAACAAGGCGATATGCAAAATTTGTCGGTTATTTTTTTGAGCGGGTGCCTCATTGATTTTTTTATCGAGAAGATTGGAGAGGACTTCGTGAGCTGCTTCCTTAGGAGTTCCCAAGCTAGCGATGAGTTCTTCTTCTCCCTCGACTCCAGCATCGTCAAAGAGTTCCCTGAAATAGTCCATGGCTTCAATTTGGTCAGCCTGAGGCAGTTTTTTGAGATAGAGTTCTAGCTGAGTCAGGTATTCAGTTCTTGTCATGGCGGATACTCCCTTCTATGATGCCATTGATGGTGTCTGTATAGAGTGCCCATTCATCTTTTAGGGTCACGAGCTGTTCTATACCACCATTTGTCAAGGAGTAGTATTTGCGCATGCGACCTTGGAACTCTCTAGAATAGGTTGTCAGAAAGCTATTGCCTTCCAATTTTTTGAGAATGGGATAGAGTGTAGATTCTTTGATATTAGCGATCAGCTTAATGGTTTGGCTAATCTCATAACCATAAGAATCATCCTGCTCCAGTACGGCCAAGATGAGAAATTCAATCAAGGCAGAGGATGTTGGAAAGTACATGGGGAACCTCCTTTTCTAATGTGTAAGATTTTTATATATAATTTTTCTACACATACATTGTACATCTAAAAGAAAGCCCTGTCAAGAAATATGTGTAAAAATTTTATATATAAAAAACTTCTAGGAAAAACTAGAAGTTTAGAGGATTTTATCAGCTCTGTCCACTGTAAAGAGGGCCACAGTCATCAGGATATCGACGAGCAAGAGGGCAGCTACAGCTGGTATCCAAGAGTGGAAAAGGTCAAAACTGTAACCAAAGAGGGTTGGCCCAAAGGCTGCCAGGATATATCCTCCTGTTTGAGATAGGCCGGACAATTGGGCTGTCTTTTCAGGGGCGCTTGTCTTGAGTGAAAAGTTGACCATGAGATAAGGGAAGAGGGCGCTGGTTGCGGTTCCGATGAGGAGATGGATGGCAAGCCAGTAAAAGAAATTACCGACTGGGAAAAAGAGCATGGAAATGCCGAACACACCAGCTAGTGAAACCAGAGTGAGCATGAGCTGACGGTTGCGAGTAGACAAGCTGGTTGTCAGGCTTGGGATGGTCATTGAAAAAGGAATGCTAATCAGAGAGAAGATAGAAGTCAGCAAGCCAGCTTCGTGACTGGATAGGCCTGCATGGATGGCCATGGTAGGTAGCCAGGTCATAGCTGTGTAAAAGAGCAAGGATTGAAAACCTGCAAAGACAATAACTGCCCAGACCTGTTTATTACGCATGACCTTTGCTTTGCTTTTTTGTTTGGTTTGCGGAGCCAGTTTGTGATTGTAGCGGTGATTTGGGAGCCATACTAAAAAAGTTGCTAGACAGAGCAGGGTGAGGAGGATGATAAGTCCTTTCCAAGAACTGGCTTGTGTAATAGGCACAGCCAGATAGGAGGCCAGAGCCGTCGCAATCCCCATAGAGGTTACATATAAGGTGGTCAGAAAACCAATCTTCTTTGGTTGATTGGCTTGGATAAGACTAGGAAGCAGCACATTGATGACTGCGATACTTGCCCCAACCATCAAGGTTCCTAGATAGAGCAGGGGCAGATTGATTAGTCGAATGAGAGAACCGATGGTCAAGAAGAAAAGGCTGTAGGTGAAGAGATGCTCCAAGCCGATTTTTTGAGCCAGTCGGGTAGAAAATAGCGAGAAGAGGGTAAACATGAGGAGAGGAAGGCTGGTCAAGACACCAAGCGAACTAACTTCTACTCCCAACCCTTGCGAAATATCTCCCAAAATAATGGGTAAAACAGTAAAAGGAGTCCGCAAGGAAACACCAATTAGTATAATACCTGGAACAAAAAAGAGTGATTGCTTTTTCATATAATACCTCTTCTAGCTGATTTTAATAACAGCTTATTTTAAGGTTTTTTCCTTATAATGTCAAGCAAGGTTTTGGGCTTTCAAGATAAAAATGGGAAAGTCTTGAAAATTATGATAAAATAGTGGAAGGAAAAATTCAGGAGAGTAGTAGTGACTCAAAATGTTGAAAGTCTTCTCGTATCCATTGTAATCAGTGCATACAATGAAGAAAAATATCTGCCTGGTCTAATTGAAGACTTAAAAAATCAAACCTATCCTAAAGAAAATATTGAAATTCTATTTATAAATGCTATGTCTACAGATGGGACAACAGCCGTCATTCAGCAATTTATAAAAGAAGATACAGAGTTTAACTCAATTAGATTGTATAACAATCCTAAGAAAAATCAAGCTAGTGGTTTTAACCTGGGAGTTAAACATTCTGTAGGGGACCTTATTTTAAAAATTGATGCTCATTCAAAAGTTACTGAGAGTTTTGTAATGAATAATGTGGCTGTTATTCAACAAGGTGAATCTGTCTGTGGAGGTCCTAGGCCGACGATTGTCGAAGGAAAGGAAAAATGGGCAGAGACCTTGCATCTTGTTGAGGAGAACATGTTTGGTAGTAGCATTGCCAACTATCGAAATAGTTCCGAGGATAGATATGTTTCTTCTATTTTTCATGGGATGTATAAACGAGAGGTTTTCCAGAAGGTTGGTTTAGTAAATGAGCAACTTGGCCGAACGGAAGATAATGATATTCATTATAGAATTCGAGAGCAGGGCTATAAAATACGCTATAGCCCAAGTATTCTATCTTATCAGTATATTCGACCAACATTCAAGAAAATGCTGTATCAAAAGTATTCAAATGGTTTGTGGATTGGCTTGACAAGTCATGTTCAGCCTAAGTGTTTATCATTATTTCACTATGTTCCTTGTTTATTTGTTTTGAGTCTTGTGTTTAGTCTAGTATTGTTACCGATCACATTCGTATTCATAACTTTACTATTAGGTGCCTATTTTCTACTTTTGTCATTACTCACTTTGCTGACTTTATTAAAACATAAAAATGGATTTCTAATTGTGATGCCCTTTCTTTTATTTTCCATTCACTTTGCTTATGGCCTTGGGACGATTGTAGGTTTAATTAGAGGATTTAAATGGAAGAAGAAGTACAAGAGAACAGTAATTTATTTGGAAAAATAAGCCAAATAAATTAAAATATGCTACAATAACAATATAGTAAAACTCTTTTAAGGAGGAGTAAATTTCTATGAATAAAAAACTCACAGATTATGTGATTGATCTGGTGGAAATTTTAAATAAACAACAAAAACAGGTTTTCTGGGGAATATTTGATATTTTGAGTATGGTGGTTTCCATCATTGTATCTTATATCTTATTCTACGGCTTGATTAATCCAGCACCTGTTGACTACATCATCTATACGAGTTTGGCCTTCTTGTTCTATCAATTGATGATTGGATTTTGGGGATTGAACGCTAGTATTAGTCGTTATAGCAAGATTACGGATTTCATGAAAATCTTTTTTGGTGTGACTGCTAGCAGTATCTTGTCATATAGTATCTGCTATGCCTTCTTGCCACTTTTTTCAATCCGTTTCATCATTCTCTTTATCTTGTTGAGTACTTTCTTGATTTTATTGCCACGGATTACTTGGCAGTTAATCTACTCTAAACGCAAAAAGGGAAGTGGTGATGGAGAACACCGTCGGACTTTCTTGATTGGTGCCGGTGATGGTGGAGCTCTCTTTATGGATAGTTACCAACATCCAACTAGTGAATTAGAACTTGTCGGTATTTTGGATAAGGATGCGAAGAAAAAGGGCCAAAAACTTGGTGGAATTCCTGTTTTGGGTTCATATGATGATCTGCCTGAATTAGCCAAACGCCATCAAATCGAGCGTGTTATCGTTGCGATTCCGTCGCTTGACCCGTCAGAATATGAACGTATCTTGCAGATGTGTAATAAGCTGGGTGTCAAATGTTACAAGATGCCTAAGGTTGAAACCGTTGTTCAGGGACTTCACCAAGCAGGTGGAGGATTCCAGAAGATTGATATCACAGACCTTTTGGGCCGTCAGGAAATTCGTCTTGATGAATCGCGTCTGGGCGCAGAACTGACAGGTAAGACAATCTTGGTTACAGGTGCTGGTGGCTCAATCGGTTCTGAAATCTGTCGACAAGTTAGCCGTTTCAATCCTGAACGCATTGTTTTGCTCGGTCATGGGGAAAACTCAATCTACCTTGTTTATCATGAATTGATTCGCAAGTTCCAAGGGATTGATTATGTACCAGTTATTGCGGATATTCAAGACTATGACCGCTTGTTGCAAGTCTTTGAGCAGTACAAGCCAGCTATTGTTTATCATGCGGCTGCTCACAAGCACGTTCCTATGATGGAGCGCAATCCAAAAGAAGCCTTCAAAAACAATATTCGTGGAACTTATAATGTTGCTAAGGCTGTTGATGAAGCCAAAGTACCTAAGATGGTTATGATTTCGACAGATAAGGCGGTTAATCCACCAAATGTTATGGGAGCAACCAAGCGCGTGGCGGAGTTGATTGTCACTGGCTTTAACCAACGTAGCCAATCGACTTACTGTGCGGTTCGTTTTGGGAATGTTCTTGGTAGCCGTGGTAGTGTGATTCCGGTCTTTGAACGTCAGATTGCTGAAGGTGGGCCTGTAACGGTGACAGATTTCCGCATGACCCGTTACTTTATGACTATTCCAGAAGCTAGCCGTTTGGTTATTCACGCTGGTGCTTATGCCAAGGATGGAGAAGTCTTTATCCTTGATATGGGCAAACCAGTCAAGATTTATGACTTGGCCAAGAAAATGGTGCTTCTAAGTGGCCACACCGAAAGTGAAATTCCAATCGTTGAAGTTGGAATCCGCCCAGGCGAAAAACTTTACGAAGAACTCTTGGTATCAACCGAACTCGTTGACAATCAGGTTATGGATAAGATTTTCGTTGGTAAGGTTAATGTCATGCCTCTAGAAGCCATCGATCAAAAGATTGAAGAGTTCCGCACTCTTAGTGGAGATGAGTTGAAGCAAGCCATTATCGCCTTTGCCAATCAAACAACCCACGTTGAATAAAAAATCTTTAAAATCAGAAAAACGCATATTATCAGGTCTGAAGAACCTTGGTAATATGCGTTTTGTTATATAGAGACTTATACTCTTCGAAAATCTCTTCAAACCACGTCAACGTCGCCTTGCCGTATAGATGTTACTGACTTCGTCAGTTCTATCTACAACCTCAAAACGGTGTTTTGAGCAGTCTGCGGCTACTTTCCTAGTTTGCTCTTTTATTTTCATTGAGTATTACTTTATTTTCTTCTGAAATGGGGTTGTCGCCCAGTCTATGTTATTGAAAATACTCCAAAACTTCTATGGGTTTGTGAGCGATAAAATCAGGATGATAGTTTAGCAAGTCTGCTTGCTCTCCAAATCCCCAAGTGACGGCCAATTTCTGAATGCCTGTTTCTTGAGCTCCCATCATATCAAACTTGGTATCTCCGATGATGATGGCTTGTTCTGGTGCTAGTTGATGTGTCTGTAAGGCTTGGCGAATGACATCTGCCTTATGAGGTGCTTCAGGGCTGGAGCCATAAATGCCATCAAAGAAATGATGGATTCCCAAGTTTTTAGTCATATCTTGAGCGGTAGGGGTATTCTTTGTAGTGGTGATATAAAGAGGATATTTGCTTGATAGCTCCTTAAGCAAGTCTACAATCTGAGGAAAGAGTTGAGCTTCATGGATGCCTTTTTCCTTGTAGTAAGAACGGTATATCTGGACAGCCTCAGAAATTTGGTCTTTGGGAAGGCAGGTTGCAAAACTACTTTCAAGGGGCGGTCCCATAAAACCACGAATAGTTTTGACATCAGGATTAGGCACCCCGAGCTCCTTAAAGGTATGGGTAAAGGCATTGTGAATCCCGATAGAACTGTCAACGAGGGTTCCATCCAGATCGAAAAAAATCGCTGTGATAGAGGTCATGGTTTCTCCTATTTGATAAACTTATTCTCCGAAAATTTCTTTTTGGAGGCGACGACCAGTAGGGGTGGCAGCGAGTCCACCTTCAGCTGTTTCACGAAAGGCAGTTGGCATGCTTGCTCCTACTTGGTACATGGCATCGATAACTTCATCCACAGGGATTTTAGATTCGATACCTGCTAAGGCCATGTCTGCTGCGATGAAGGCAAAGCTAGCTCCCATAGCATTGCGCTTGACGCAGGGAACTTCGACCAAGCCGGCAACAGGGTCACAGATGAGGCCTAGCATATTTTTAATGACAAAGGCAGTGGCCTGACTGGCCTGATAAGGTGTTCCACCGGCAGCTAGAGTCAAGGCTGCAGCACTCATAGCAGAGGCAGAACCAACCTCGGCCTGGCAACCGCCCTCAGCACCTGAGATAGAGGCATTGTTTGCGATGACTAGTCCAAAGGCACCGGCAGCAAAGAGGAAATCCAGCTGTTGCTCGTGGCTGAGGTCTAATTTTTCAATAGCAGCAGTGAGAACGGAAGGCAGACAGCCAGCACTTCCTGCGGTCGGAGTGGCACAGACCAAGCCCATTTTGGCATTGTGTTCATTGACTGCGATGGCATTTCGGGCAGCAGAGAGAATTGTGTAATCTGACAGAGTTTTTCCATTTTTTATGTAGTGATCCAATTTGGCAGCATCTCCACCTGTCAGGCCACTACGAGATTTATTTTCATTGAGGCCAAGTTGGACAGAGGCTTTCATGACTTCTAGATTGCGTTCCATGAGAAGGAAGACTTCTTCACGTTCGCGACCAGTCAATTCAAACTCTGTTGTAATCATGAGTTCTGCGACATTTCCTTGAAAGTCCAGTTCTGCCTGCTCGACCAATTCTTTGATAGAATAAAACATGCTTCCTCCTATTTAAAGAAATTGACATTGTGGAGATGAGGGATTTTTCGAATTTCTTCGATAGCCTCATCACAGTTGCGACTGTCAACTTCGATAATCATAATAGCTTTTTCACCAGCTTTTTCACGAGTAACATTCATCTGGGCGATATTGATATCATAGCGGGAAAGGGCCTCTGTTACGAGGGCAATCATACCTGGAATATCTTGATGAACAATGATGATAGTCGGTGTATTCATATTGAGAGAGACGGCAAAGCCATTGAGTTCGGTTACCTGAATATTTCCTCCCCCGATAGAAATACCAGTCACGCTAATGGTCTTATGAGCATTTTTAACGGTAATTTTAGTGGTGTTTGGGTGAGGGGCATTGCTGTCTTTCTGAATGGTCCAGACAATCTTGATGCCACGCTTGTGGGCAATTTCCAGGCTGTTTGGGATTTCAGGATCATCTGTATCCATGCCCAAAATACCTGCAACAAGGGCTAGGTCTGTTCCGTGACCACGATAGGTCTTGGCAAATGAGTTAAATAGTTGGAATTCGACTTCTGTCGGAGTATCATCAAAAATGGAAGAGACAATCTTCCCAATACGAACAGCACCAGCTGTATGGCTACTAGATGGGCCAATCATAACTGGTCCGATGATATCAAAGACAGATTGAAAACGAAGTGATTTCATCAGTTTCCCCTTATAAAAATTCTTATCTCTATTATATCAAAGAATGAAGGTCTTGGCTTTAATTGTGGATGAAAACCTTTTTACACTACAAATAGCATAAAAAAGCATCTTTTGTAACAAAAAATAGCTTATTTAGGGAAATAAAAAATAATTTTGTAATATTTCTACATAAAAGTGTCAAGAAACGGTAATATTTAAAGGGTATGATAGAACTATAGAAAGAAGGAGAATTTTCAAATATGAAATCAACAACTAAAAAGATTAAAACAACTCTTGCAGGAGTAGCTGCCTTGTTTGCAGTATTTGCTCCATCATTTGTATCTGCTCAAGAATCATCAACTTACACTGTTAAAGAAGGTGATACACTTTCAGAAATCGCTGAAACTCACAACACAACTGTTGAGAAATTGGCAGAAAACAACCACATCGACAACGTTCATTTGATTTATGTTGGTCAAGAGTTGGTTATCGATGGTCCTGTAGCACCTGTTGCAACACCAGCGCCAGCTACTTATGCGGCACCAGCTGCTCAAGATGAAACTGTTTCAGCTCCAGTAGCAGAAACTACAGAAGTAGTAGAAGAAGCAGCACCAGCTGCAAGCGCTCCTGTAGCAGAAGAAACTGTTGCTGCAGCAGAAACTTCAGCACCAGCTGCAACTGTAAGTGGATCTGAAGCAGAAGCTAAAGAATGGATTGCACAAAAAGAATCAGGTGGTAGCTATACAGCTACAAACGGCCAATACATTGGACGTTACCAATTGACAGATTCATACTTGAACGGTGACTACTCAGCTGAAAACCAAGAACGTGTAGCAGATGCTTACGTTGCAGGACGTTACGGTTCATGGTCAGCTGCTAAAAACTTCTGGCTTAACAACGGCTGGTATTAAGAAATAATGAACAGAATAATTTGAAAAAGTCGAGGAAATCCCTCGACTTTTTTATATTTCTTTCGGTTGATAATAGATCTCCACTTCTTTTTTGAGAAAGGCTAGAATGGAAGTTTCATCGGTCAGCTCTAGAAGGGAGAACCCTTTTTGGATAAGTTTAGCATCATCCCTACAAATCCCAATACGGACATAGCAGATAGCAAGCATATCGTAGCTTTTCTTGTTCTTGGCATCCTCTAGTAAAGTATAGCAGATTTGTTGACACATGTTTTTGTCTTGATGGTATAAGTAAATGGTGGAAATGTTGAGTAGGATTGCCATTCGTAAGTCATATAAATGTTGATAGTTTTTATAGACTTCCAAGCGTTGCAGGATTTTTCCAGTGATGAGATGGAGGTGTTCAATGGGAAAGCTGAAAAGGATGGTATTGAGGATTTTTAGGTCACTTTCATACCATGTATCTTGTTTTTCAATTTTTTCCCACAGCTTTTGGATAGTCTGTTTCACTTGGTCTGACAGTTGCTCTGTACCATGTTGACGGATATGAATGACAACTTCCAGCATATCCCTGATTTCTTCTATAGGCAGATCGTGATGGGTCTTGAGATAGTTTTGGCATGTTTCAAAAAAATCAACTAGACCACTGCCACCAATGATGGAATTCATATTGAGATAAGTTTGCATGATTTCTGTCCGTTGGCTCGGCTGATAGAGATGGCAGATGTAGTCAAACTCTTCAAAACTCATATTCATTTGCCGGAGAAGAAAATCCATATTTTCATATTTAGGAGTTACTTTACCACTTTCAATCTTTGATAGGCTGGTTCTTGATAGGACATCCCCACAGACCTCTTCTTGGGTTAAGCCTTTTGACTCACGTATTTCTTTATAGACCTTTCCAAAATCATAACGCATGATTTTCTCCTTTTAGTGAAAAAAGTTAACAAACAATAAAATCCTATTAAAAATATTGTATCATAGTAATATAAAAAGTAAAAAAGAAAGCTAAAATAAGTTTGGTGTAATTTTAATATGGGGTTAATGAGTACTATGATGTAGCTAGAAAAGGGGTGGAAAAATGTTTAAAAATAAGGAACTTTTTCGAGTAGTCATGATATTTGTGATAGGAATTATCCTAATTTTAATGACACCCGTCTTATTTAAAGTTATGATGGACCTATTTTCAAAATAAATAGGCTTCTGTTTTAGGCAGAGGTGTGAATCAGGAGGTTAAGCGATGAACTACAATTTAAAATATCTTTTATCAGGAATATTTGTCCTAGTCTTTATAGGTTTCCTAGTCTGGATGCGTTATGTTAATCAGAGGAAGGAAGAAGAGCATTCGGATGTGTCTTTTGAAGCGAGGTTAGATAGTGAAGTCAAGACCTTGTATAAACAACTAGGATTGGGTGAGGAGCCTCATTATTTCTTAGCCTATCGCTACCTACATCCTTGGTTTGATTTGGCGATTTTACCACCAACAGTTGAAATTTTCTTAACTAAAATAGCGCTGGTGATGGTGACTCCAGATGAACTGCTGATAAAAAATCTTGGGAATGGGATGACTTTCACAAGTGAGCACCATCGCGATTTGCGGCAAGGACTTATCCGCATTCCAAAATCAGAGATGAAAGAATTTGAGATTCGCAACTGGAAAAGAGTTTTTGTATTGGGCGATTTTTTGACAATTAAAACAAGCCAACATAGCTATTATTTGCAGGTCAGAGATGATGGACTTCAAAAGGGAAGTCTTTCTGCCAAACATTTCTCCGACTTGAAACGACAAGATTTTCTCGGATTATTGACAGATAAAAGGACATTCTGATAGACAATTGCCCCAAAAATGGAATCTCTGAATGTTCAACAATTCAAAAACCACACAGTATTCCATTCAATTTGATTATGTTCAAGATTGGAATGACAGTGTGGTTTTATTTAGAAGTTAGTTTTTGTTAGCCTTTTATATACTTTGTTCGATAAAAGACAATTAAATTAGTGATTGCCGATTGCTTACTGCTGACCGAATGATGTAACTCCGCCACCTAAACTAGCGAGATCATCACTGTTTATTGTGGGAACTTCAGCATTGTTACTATTGGTATTAGTTTCTGCTTGAGCTTCTGAAGTATTAGCTGCTTGATTTTGTGTACTTGCCACATCATTTCCGCTGCTGCCAGCACTATTAGATGAAGGTGGTTCGCTTGCAGGCGCTTGTGAACTGTATCTGCTCCCATTTGACTCAGTATAGGTTGGAGTGTAGCTCCCTCCTCCTGAAGAATAGGTTTCTCTTTCCCCCTCGCTACTAGTCGTTCCTGTTTCTTTTTTGTCAGTCTTTTGTCCTTCTTTTTTGGTCAAGACTTCAACTTGCTTTTGGAATTTAGAAATTAGTTCTTGGATGGGTTTTATTTTTTCATCAATAGTGGCTTGTTCGCTTGTGGAGTTAACACTTTTAATGATTTCTAGTATTTTTTGTAAGGAAGTGATGGCTGTTTCAAGTGTTTGTTTATCTTCAAACTGACTATCGGATTCCTTTATATCCATTTTTAAAGCTTTTTCGCTATAATGATTGGTGATTTTATCGGACGTAGTAGTAAGAAAGTCTGCTAATGTTTGCTTGCCTTCGTCAGTGTTTGGCTTCAATTCTTGAATTCTTTTCCAATCTTCTATAATTGTTTCAGAATCGATATTAAAATCTTTGATGGCTTTTTTTACTTGTTCGACATCTTGTTCATTTTTTTGCCGTTTGAAGAAAGCAATATTGCCTCTTTCTGTTAAGATGTTTTCTTGGTGAATGACTAGACCAATTAAAAGTCCAATACTTGCGACAATGATAATAGTAAAAATGGTATTTTTTGATTTTAGAATATCTTTGTAGTTTTTCACAATCGTTCTACGTACATGGATGGTAGTATCTTTAAGGGATCATGTACGTATTCCTCCTCAATATAGTATATCATTTTTAGTTTATTTTATAAATAAGATAATAAGCAGTAGAGGGATTAAGCTATAAATTACCCTCTTTTTAAACAATTATATATGTATTTACAAAGAGGTTGGTCGATTGACATCCTCTTTCTTGTCTTCTCCAACCAAGCATGTTATAATGAATACTGCTCAAGCGACCTTCAATCGTTAAGCACACACGACCTTCAATCGTGAATAAACGAATAGATGGGAGACTTACCATGAGTGAGAACTCTAAAACACGTGTTGTCGTAGGGATGAGTGGTGGTGTTGATTCGTCGGTGACAGCTCTTCTTCTCAAGGAGCAGGGCTACGATGTGATCGGTATCTTCATGAAGAACTGGGACGACACAGATGAAAACGGCGTCTGTACGGCGACCGAAGATTACAAGGATGTGGCTGCGGTAGCAGACCAGATCGGCATTCCTTACTACTCTGTCAATTTTGAAAAAGAGTACTGGGACAGCGTTTTTGAGTATTTCCTAGCGGAATACCGTGCAGGACGCACGCCAAATCCAGATGTTATGTGCAACAAGGAAATCAAGTTTAAGGCCTTTTTGGACTATGCCATGACCTTGGGGGCAGACTATGTAGCGACTGGGCATTATGCCCGAGTGGCGCGTGATGAGGATGGCATCGTTCACATGCTTCGTGGCGTGGACAATGGCAAGGATCAGACTTATTTCCTCAGCCAACTTTCGCAAGAACAACTTCAAAAAACCATGTTCCCACTAGGACATTTGGAAAAGCCAGAAGTTCGCAGACTAGCAGAAGAAGCAGGCCTTGCAACTGCTAAGAAGAAAGACTCGACAGGGATTTGCTTTATCGGAGAAAAGAACTTTAAAAATTTCCTCAGTAACTACCTGCCAGCTCAGCCTGGTCGCATGATGACTGTGGATGGTCGCGATATGGGCGAGCATGCTGGGCTTATGTACTATACGATTGGTCAGCGTGGTGGACTTGGTATCGGTGGGCAACACGGTGGTGACAATGCCCCTTGGTTCGTTGTCGGAAAAGACCTAAGCAAGAATATTCTCTATGTAGGACAAGGATTCTATCATGATTCGCTCATGTCAACCAGTCTAGAAGCCAGTCAAGTTCACTTTACTCGTGAGATGCCAGAGGAATTTACGATAGAATGTACGGCTAAATTCCGCTATCGTCAGCCTGATTCTAAGGTGACCGTCCATGTCAAAGGAGACAAGGCAGAGGTTATCTTTGCAGAACCGCAACGCGCCATCACACCAGGTCAGGCAGTTGTCTTTTACGACGGGGAAGAGTGTCTAGGTGGTGGTTTGATTGACAATGCCTACCGCGATGGACAAGTTTGTCAGTACATTTAGATTGACAAATTTTCTCAATTTGCTACAATAATAAAAGCAATAGAAATGATGGTCAAAGCTCATGGATGTTGCAGGCTTTTTTGTCCTGCACTTCTTTGGAGTTTTGACTGTTTTTGTGTCGTTTAAGGGAAAGGATAGGAGTGACTCAACAAGACTTTCGGACAAGAGTAGGAAATACGGTTTTTGGAGTTCGGGCGACAGCCTTGATTGTCCAAAATCGTAAGCTTCTAGTCACCAAAGATAAGGGCAAGTATTACACTATCGGTGGTGCGATCCAAGTTAACGAAAGAACGGAAGATGCGGTAGTCCGTGAAGTGAGGGAAGAATTGGGTGTCAAAGCTCAAGCTGGGCAACTAGCTTTAGTGGTTGAAAATCGTTTTGAACAGGACGGTGTTTCCTATCACAATATCGAGTTTCATTATCTGGTGGACTTGCTTGAAGATGCTCCATTGACCATGCAGGAAGATGAGAAAAGGCAGCCTTGTGAGTGGATTGACTTAGACAAGCTTAAGGGTATCAATCTAGTTCCAGCCTTTTTGAAAACAGCCCTGCCAGATTGGGACGGCCAACTAAGACACATTCATCTTGAGGAATAGGAGAGAAATATGACTTATAATTTTACTGAAGAATACGATATTATTGTAATTGGTGCGGGACACGCTGGGGTAGAAGCATCTCTAGCAGCTAGTCGTATGGGCTGTAAGGTCTTGCTTGCGACCATTAACATTGAAATGCTGGCTTTCATGCCTTGTAACCCCTCTATCGGTGGTTCTGCCAAGGGGATTGTCGTGCGTGAAGTTGATGCCCTAGGTGGCGAGATGGCCAAAACCATTGACAAGACTTACATCCAGATGAAGATGCTCAACACAGGTAAGGGGCCAGCTGTCCGTGCCCTTCGTGCGCAAGCTGACAAAGAGCTTTACTCTAAGGAAATGCGCAAGACAGTTGAAAATCAAGAAAATCTGACCCTTCGTCAAACCATGATTGATGAGATTTTGGTGGAAGATGGCAAGGTTGTCGGTGTGCGTACAGCAACCCATCAAGAGTATGCTGCTAAGGCTGTTATCGTGACCACAGGGACTGCCCTCCGTGGGGAAATTATCATCGGAGACCTCAAGTACTCATCAGGTCCTAACCACAGCTTGGCTTCTATTAACCTTGCTGACAATCTCAAGGAATTGGGCCTCGAAATTGGTCGTTTCAAGACAGGAACCCCTCCACGTGTCAAGGCTTCTTCTATCAACTACGATGTGACCGAGATTCAGCCAGGGGACGAAGCACCTAATCACTTCTCATATACCTCACGTGATGAGGATTATGTCAAGGACCAAGTACCGTGCTGGTTGACCTATACCAATGGTACCAGCCATGAGATTATCCAAAACAACCTCCACCGTGCGCCTATGTTTACAGGTGTGGTTAAGGGAGTGGGACCTCGTTACTGTCCGTCGATTGAAGACAAGATTGTGCGCTTTGCGGACAAGGAACGCCACCAACTCTTCCTAGAGCCAGAAGGGCGCAATACTGAGGAAGTCTATGTTCAAGGACTTTCAACCAGTCTGCCTGAGGATGTCCAGCGTGACTTGGTTCATTCCATCAAAGGTTTGGAAAATGCAGAGATGATGCGGACAGGTTATGCCATTGAGTATGATATGGTCTTGCCTCATCAGTTGCGTGCGACTCTGGAAACCAAGAAAATCTCCGGACTTTTCACTGCTGGTCAGACAAATGGAACATCAGGTTATGAAGAAGCTGCTGGCCAAGGGATTATCGCGGGTATCAATGCGGCTTTGAAAGTCCAAGGCAAGCCTGAATTGATTTTGAAGCGCAGTGACGGTTATATCGGGGTCATGATTGATGACTTGGTGACCAAGGGAACCATTGAACCCTACCGTCTATTGACCAGTCGTGCTGAATACCGTCTCATTCTCCGTCATGACAATGCCGATATGCGTTTGACAGAGATGGGCCGTGAGATTGGTCTTGTGGATGATGAACGCTGGGCTCGCTTTGAAATCAAGAAAAATCAATTTGAAAATGAGATGAAACGCCTAGACAGCATCAAACTCAAGCCAGTCAAGGAAACCAATGCCAAGGTTGAGGAGATGGGCTTTAAACCGTTGACAGATGCAGTGACAGCCAAGGAATTCCTTCGCCGTCCAGAAGTTTCTTACCAAGATGTGGTAGCCTTCATCGGACCAGCTGCTGAGGACTTGGATGACAAGATTATCGAATTGATTGAAACAGAAATCAAGTACGAAGGCTATATTTCCAAAGCCATGGACCAGGTTGCTAAGATGAAACGCATGGAAGAAAAACGTATTCCAGCCAATATTGACTGGGATGACATTGATTCTATCGCAACCGAAGCCCGTCAGAAGTTCAAACTCATCAATCCAGAAACCATCGGCCAAGCCAGCCGTATTTCGGGAGTAAACCCAGCAGATATTTCTATTTTGATGGTGTATCTTGAAGGTAAAAATCGTAGTATTTCTAAAACTCTTCAAAAATCAAAATGATACGTCGTCGGCTTCGGCTCACCTAACTTAAGTTATGCTTTCGCCTAGCCTTCTAGTCTGCTTTCGATTTTTATTGAGTTTTAATCTAAAAAGAAAGCATAGAAAAAACAGCTCCGAAGACGGGGCTGTTTTATAATTTATTCTTCATCTGGTGTGAGGATCATAGGGATGATAATCGGTTCACGTTCTGTATTTTCATAAAGGAAGGGGCGAATAGCGTTGACAATGGCACCATTGACTGATTGCACGCTAGCATCCTTATTTTTCAGTGCGATACGAATTGCATTGAAGAGGATGCGCTGGCTTTGGCGAATCAAGTCGCCAGACTCTCTCATGTAGACAAAGCCTCGGCTGAGGATGTCTGGGCCAGACAGAATCATCTGCGATTTGAAGTCAACAGTTGCGACTGCCAGAACGACACCGTCTTCAGATAGATCACGACGATCTTTGAGGACAGCTGCGCCGATTTCACCGATACGATTTCCATCGACATAGATATCTTGGGCGTTGAAATGACCTGCGATACGAGCTGAGTCAGCAGTAAGGGCAAGCACATCACCATTGCTCATGATAAAGATATTGTCCTTCTCAACACCAGTATCTACTGCTAGTCCAGCGTGGACCTTTTGCATGCGGTATTCACCGTGGACAGGCATGAAGTATTTTGGCTTAATCAAGCGGAGCATGAGTTTTTGCTCTTGCTGGCCACCGTGTCCAGAGGTATGGATATTGTTAACCTTACCGTGGATAACTTCGACACCAGCTTCAGAAATGATGTTGATCAGCTTGTTGACGCTAGTAGTGTTTCCAGGGATTGGACTAGAAGAGAAGATAACCGTATCGCCTGGTTGGAGTTGCACCTGACGGTGGGTTCCGTTGGCGATACGAGAGAGTGCTGCCATCGGCTCCCCCTGACTACCTGTACAGAGGATAAGAACCTCGCCAGCAGGGTAGTCTTTGATTTCATTTGGCTCGATAAAGGTTCCCTTAGGAGCTTTGATGTAGCCAAGATCGATTCCGTTGACAATGGCCTTTTCCATCGAACGACCAAAGACAGCGATCTTACGTCCAGTCTTAACAGCAGCTTCTGTTGCTTGCTGGAGACGGAAGATATTTGAGGCAAAGGATGCAAAGATGATACGTCCCTCTATGCCTTGGATAATCTTCATGATGGACTGACCAACGACTTTTTCAGAGTTGGTAAAGGTTGGCACTTCTGCATTTGTTGAGTCAGACAGGAGACAGAGCACGCCTTCTTCGCCAAGGGCAGCCATACGGTGCAAGTCCGCAGGTTCTCCAACTGGAGTAAAGTCGAACTTAAAGTCACCCGTACAGACGATTTTTCCTTGAGGTGTATGAATAACAATCCCCAAAGGCTCTGGAATGGAGTGAGTGGTTCTAAAGAAAGTTGCCTTGAGATTTTTAAAGGTCAACTCAGTGTTGTGGTTGATTTCGTAAAGTTTGGCGTTGCGCAAGAGGCCGTGTTCTTCGAGTTTCCCACGGATCAAAGCCAAGGCAAGTGGTCCAGCATAGATAGGGACATTTGCTTGCTTGAGTAGGAAAGGAATCCCACCGATGTGGTCCTCGTGTCCGTGTGTGATTAAGACAGCCTTGACGCGGTCGATATTGTCCACGATGTATGAGTAGTCAGGAATGACATAGTCGATACCCAGCAAGTCATCTTCTGGGAATTTAATCCCAGCATCGACGATAACAATCTCGTCTTGGTATTCAATCCCGTAAGTGTTTTTCCCGATTTCTCCCAGACCACCGATGGCAAAAACGCCGACTTCTTCAGGTTTAAGAGTGTAGGCCATATTAGAACTCCGTAATTTCGAAGGCGCCAGTTTCTTTTTCGTAATCTAGCAATTTGTCAGACAAGAGTTCGATATACTCGATATTGTACTCTGGGCGATTTTCTTCGACAAGTTGGCGAGCAGCGATACGGCCCTCAAGTTCTGAGTTAGCATCGATGTCTAGGTATAGTGCGCGTGTTGTTTCACGACGTGGGCTACGTTCTTTTGTTTCTTGATAAAAAACTTTGTAAATCATATAGTTCCTTTCTATTTACAGGTCAGTTTATTCCAAACTTTTAGCAGAGATTTGCTTGATTTCATTCCATTTTGTGTCTAGATTGACCTTGATTCGTTACAATTATTTCAATTATACCACAAAATGAAAGATTAGTAAAAGACGGAAACGAGAAAGTCATAGGACTATTTATTGAGTAAGCGCTTGCAAAAACAAAGAAAATATGTTATTTTGATAATGGAAATGAGTTTTATCGTTGCTTACCATTTCCTACTCTTTTTAAGTCAAGGAGGTTGCCCTATGTATAACTTATTTGCTTTTGCTATCGGAGTTCGCTTAGTAGCTTTTATCATTTTTGTTGCTTGCGTTTATGCGGGGAATCTTCTATTTGCAAAACTGGAACACCGACAAACCAAGTTCTTGTGGAAAATTACTTTTGTGACTCTCTACTCGCTTTTTCTCCTCCTCCTAACCTATGTCGTTTGGTTTGTATTTTACTTTGGATTAAATGCTTAGATGCTCTGCTTATGCTGGAGCATTTTTGTTTGGGGGCAAAGAAAATTCCCATGTGCCAGCTTTTGTAGTATAATAGTAAGCAGACCAAAAGATAGGAATGTGTTATGAAAGTATTAGCTTTTGATACGTCTAGCAAGGCTCTGTCTCTCGCTATTTTAGAGGATAAGCAGGTTCTTGCAGAGACGACTATTAATATTAAGAAAAATCACAGTATTACTCTTATGCCTGCCATTGATTTTTTGATGGCAAGTTTGGATTGGACTCCCAAGGACTTGGATCGAATCGTGGTGGCAGAAGGACCGGGTAGCTACACGGGCTTGCGAATTGCGGTAGCCACTGCTAAGACGCTGGCTCATACTCTGAACATTGAGTTAGTTGGTATGTCTAGCCTCTTGGCTCTGGTGCCATACCAACAAGAAGGCTTGTTCGTCCCTTTGATGGATGCGCGTCGCAACAATGTTTACGCAGGATTTTATGAAAATGCTAAACCTGTCATGTTAGAAGCGCACCTATCTTTTGAAGAGGTGTTAGAAAAAGTCAAGGGTGCTAGTCAGGTAACCTTTGTCGGAGAAATCGGCCCCTTTGTGGAGCAGATTCAAGAACACTTGCCAAGGACTAATTTCAAAGAAACCTTGCCAAATGCAGCTAATCTAGCTCTCTGGGCCTGGGACAAGGAAGCAGACTCCTTGCATGATTTTGTGCCGAACTACCTCAAGCGTGTCGAGGCTGAGGAAAACTGGCTAAAGAATCACACCGAATCTGGCGAGTCTTATATTAAACGCCTATGATAGAAATCAAAGGAACTCAACAGCAACCTGATCTGGCTCAAGCCATCTACGCTGTTATGGCAGCTGTTTACCCAGTCAGTTCTTGGACGCTGGAACAAATCCAAGCAGATTTGTCCCAAGACCAGACTTGGTATGCTCTAGCTTATGATGGAGCAGAAGTGATTGGATTTTTAGCTGTGCAGGAGAATCTATTTGAAGCAGAAGTCCTGCAAATCGCTGTCAAAGGAGCCTATCAGGGTCAGGGAATTGCCTCGGCCTTGTTTGCTCAATTGCCGGCAGATAAGGAGATTTTCCTCGAAGTCAGAAAGTCAAATCACCGAGCGCAAGCATTTTACAAGAAAGAAAAGATGGCAGTCATCGCTGAGCGAAAGGCCTACTACCATGACCCAGTCGAGGACGCCATCATCATGAAGAGAGAAATAGATGAAGGATAGATATATTTTAGCATTTGAGACATCCTGTGATGAGACCAGTGTCGCCGTCTTGAAAAACGACGATGAGCTCTTGTCCAATGTTATTGCTAGTCAAATCGAGAGCCACAAACGTTTTGGGGGCGTAGTGCCAGAAGTAGCTAGTCGTCACCATGTCGAGGTCATTACAGCCTGTATCGAGGAGGCTCTAGCAGAAGCAGGAATTACCGAAGAGGACGTAACAGCTGTGGCGGTTACCTATGGACCAGGCTTGGTCGGAGCCTTACTAGTTGGTTTGTCAGCTGCCAAGGCCTTTGCTTGGGCACATGGGCTTCCGCTGATTCCCGTTAACCACATGGCTGGTCACCTCATGGCCGCTCAGAGTGTGGAGCCTTTGGAGTTTCCCTTGCTAGCCCTCTTGGTTAGCGGTGGGCACACAGAGTTGGTTTATGTTTCGGAGGCTGGTGACTACAAGATTGTTGGGGAAACGCGAGATGACGCGGTTGGTGAGGCCTATGATAAGGTTGGCCGTGTCATGGGCTTGACCTATCCTGCAGGTCGTGAGATTGACGAGCTGGCTCATCAGGGGCAGGATATTTATGATTTTCCTCGAGCCATGATTAAGGAAGATAATCTGGAGTTTTCATTCTCAGGTTTGAAATCGGCCTTTATCAATCTTCATCACAATGCCGAGCAAAAGGGAGAAAGTCTGTCTACAGAGGATTTGTGTGCTTCCTTCCAAGCAGCTGTACTAGATATTCTTATGGCAAAAACCAAGAAGGCTTTGGAGAAATACCCTGTTAAAACCCTTGTCGTGGCAGGTGGTGTGGCAGCCAATAAAGGTCTCAGAGAACGCCTAGCAACTGAAATCACAGATGTCAATGTCATCATTCCACCTCTGCGCCTCTGCGGAGATAATGCAGGTATGATTGCCTATGCCAGCGTCAGCGAGTGGAACAAAGAAAGCTTCGCAGGCTTGGACCTCAATGCCAAACCAAGTCTCGCTTTTGATACGATGAAATAAAATGGAGTCTGTCTGATTACAATCAGCAGACTTTTTTCTCTTTCCTGAATGTGTTATAATAGTCCATGCTATGGCTGGAGCCTTTTCAGCCTACTTATACTCTTAGAAAATCTCTTCAAACCGCGTCAGCTTCTATCTGCAACCTCAAAACAATGTTTTGAGCAACCTGCGGCTAGCTTTCTAGTTTGCTCTTTGATTTTCATTGAGTATTATTAAGACAATATGAGGAGAAAGATGAAAGAAAAAGGATTTTGGGAGGGGGCGCAGGCAGCCATGCCAACGGCCCTTGGTTATGTCAGTATCGGGCTGGCCTGTGGGATTATTGGTGCGCCTTATGTGACACCTGTTGAGATGGGCTTGATGAGCCTCTTTGTTTATGCTGGGAGCGCCCAGTTTGCCATGTTGGCCTTGATTGCGGTTCAAGCTCCTGTGGCAGCTATTGCTATGACGGTCTTTTTGATCAATTTGCGTCTCTTTTTGTTGAGCTTGCACGCATCAACCTATTTCCGTCATACCAGTCTCTGGCAAAATATCGGTATGTCTAGCCTCTTGACAGATGAGACTTATGGTGTTTTGATGGGCGAATTGGCCCATACAGACAAGGTCAATCCTATGTGGATGCACGGAAACAATCTCAACAGCTATGTGGCTTGGTTTGTGGGGACAGTTGTCGGAACGGCTCTGGGTGGTCTACTGCCAAATCCAGAAATCTTTGGCTTGGATTTTGCTTTGGTTGGGATGTTCATTGGAATTTTTGCTTCGCAATTCCAGATTATGCAAAGACGGATTCCTGTCCGCAATCTACTGATTATCCTAGCAGTTGTTGCGGTGTCCTTCTTTTTGCTCTTGACAGTGGTGTCTTAGTCGCTAGCTGTTCTGTTTGCGACGCTACTTGGTTGTACAATGGGGGTGGTTTTAGATGGTCAGTAAGTATCTTTTATTAGCAGTTATTTTCTCTGGCTTGGTGACCTGGATTCCCCGTATGATTCCCTTCATCTTGGTCAAGTATAAGGGTTTGCCTGCAATCGTTGAGCGTTTTTTGAAGTTCTTGCCCGTTTCTATTATCTTTGCCTTGATTCTTTCAAGCGTAGTAACAGGTAAGGTTGGGAGCCTTCCTCAAATCAAATGGCTGGATTTCTTAGCCGTCTTTCCAACAGCTTGGGTAGCCTTTCGTTATCGCAATCTAGTCGGAACAGTTCTCTTTGGAGTAGTCTTGATTGCACTCTTGCGTTTGGTCTTTTAATACTCTTCGAAAATCAAATTCAAACCACGTCAGCGTCGCCTTACCGTACTCAAGTACAGCTTGCGGCTAGCTTCCTAGTTTGCTCTTTGATTTTCATTGAGTATAAATCAGCCATAAAGAAAACCTATCACAGAGATAGATATCATATAATGGCGTAAATGGTCTTTTTCTGTTAAGATTATAAGGTATTCTATTTTGGAGGAAATGACATGAAAAAAATCGTTAAATACTCATCTCTTGCTGCCCTAGGGCTTGTTGCTGCAGGTGTGTTAGCAGCTTGCTCAGGTGGTGCTAAGAAAGAAGGAGAAGCAGCTAGCAAGAAAGAAATTATCGTTGCAACTAATGCTACACCAAAACCATTCAACTATGAAGAAAATGGCGAATTGACTGGTTACGAAATTGAAGTGGTTCGCGCTATCTTTAAAGACTCTGACAAGTATGATGTCAAGTTTGAGAAGACAGAGTGGTCAGGAGTCTTTGCAGGACTTGATGCCGACCGTTACAATATGGCTGTTAGCAACATCAGCTACACTAAAGAACGTGCTGAAAAATACCTTTATGCAGCTCCAACTGCTAAAAACCCTAACGTTCTTGTAGTGAAAAAAGATGACCCTAGCATCAAATCGCTTGATGATATCGGTGGAAAATCAACAGAAGTTGTTCAAGGGACAACATCTGCTAAACAGCTAGAAGACTACAACAAACAACATTCAGATAATCCAACTGTCCTAAAGTATACTAAAGCAGACTTCCAACAAATCATGGGACGCTTGAGCGATGGCCAGTTTGACTACAAGATTTTTGATAAAATCGGTGTTGAAACAGTCATCAAGGACCAAGGTTTGGACAACTTGAAAGTGATCGAACTTCCAAGCGACCAACAACCTTATGTTTACCCACTTCTTGCTAAAGGTCAAGATGAGTTGAAAACATTTGTAGACAAACGTATCCAAGAACTCTACAAAGACGGAACCCTTGAAAAATTGTCTAAACAATTCTTCGGAGACACTTATCTACCAGCAGAAGCTGATATTAAATAATTTTTTGAAATCATCCATTCTGAATCAGGTGGGTGATTTCTCGGTTTTTAGGGATATAGTTTTAAACTATATATCTGGCTATCTAATAACAATTTGTGAAATCAAACAAATTGTGAGATACTAGTACGGTATTATTTTTAAGGAGAAAGAATCATGAAAATTAAAAAATGGCTTGGTGTAGCAGCCCTTGCTACAGTCGCAGGTTTGGCTCTTGCAGCTTGCGGAAACTCAGAAAAGAAAGCAGACAATGCAACAACTATCAAAATCGCAACTGTTAACCGTAGCGGTTCTGAAGAAAAACGTTGGGACAAAATCCAAGAATTGGTTAAAAAAGACGGTATCACTTTGGAATTTACAGAGTTCACAGACTACTCACAACCAAACAAGGCAACTGCTGATGGTGAAGTAGACTTGAACGCTTTCCAACACTACAACTTCTTGAACAACTGGAACAAAGAAAACGGGAAAGACCTTGTAGCGATTGCTGATACTTACATCTCTCCAATTCGCCTTTACTCAGGTTTGAATGGAAGTGACAACAAGTACACTAAAGTAGAAGACATCCCAGCAAACGGAGAAATTGCTGTACCGAACGATGCTACAAACGAAAGCCGTGCGCTTTACTTGCTTCAATCAGCTGGCTTGATTAAATTGGATGTTTCTGGAACTGCCCTTGCAACAGTTGCTAACATCAAAGAAAATCCAAAGAACTTGAAAATCACTGAATTGGACGCTAGCCAAACAGCTCGTTCATTGTCATCAGTTGACGCTGCCGTTGTAAACAATACCTTCGTTACAGAAGCAAAATTGGACTACAAGAAAGCACTTTTCAAAGAACAAGCTGATGAAAATTCAAAACAATGGTACAACATCATCGTTGCGAAAAAAGATTGGGAAACATCACCTAAGGCTGATGCTATCAAGAAAGTGATCGCAGCTTACCACACAGATGACGTGAAAAAAGTTATCGAAGAAACATCAGACGGTTTGGATCAACCAGTTTGGTAATAAGAAACAGGGAGGTGGGAGAGAAAATTCCACCTCTTGCTTTTGTATAGAGCATGGATTGTAAAGAAGACTATAGGTTCATAGAAAGGTAGAGAGAATATGGTTTTTCCTAGCGAACAAGAACAGATTGAAAAATTTGAAAAGGATCATGTGGCCCAGCATTATTTTGAGGTTTTGCGTACCTTGATTTCTAAGAAGTCAGTCTTTGCCCAGCAGGTTGGACTTAAGGAAGTTGCCAATTATCTGGGTGAGATTTTCAAGCGTGTTGGGGCTGAAGTGGAGATTGATGAGACTTACACGGCGCCTTTTGTCATGGCACATTTCAAGAGTTCGCGTCCAGATGCCAAAACCCTGATTTTCTATAACCACTATGACACTGTACCAGCGGATGGGGATCAAGTCTGGACAGAGGAGCCCTTTACGCTTTCGGTCCGCAACGGCTTTATGTATGGGCGTGGGGTTGATGACGACAAGGGTCATATCACGGCTCGTTTGAGTGCTTTGAGAAAATACATGCAGCACCATGATGACCTGCCTGTCAATATCAGTTTTATCATGGAGGGAGCGGAGGAATCGGCTTCAACAGACCTAGATAAGTATCTAGAAAAGCATTCGGATAAACTCCGTGGTGCAGATTTGTTGGTCTGGGAACAAGGGACCAAGAATGCCTTGGAGCAGTTAGAAATTTCTGGTGGAAATAAGGGGATTGTGACCTTTGATGCCAAGGTAAAAAGTGCGGATGTGGATATCCACTCTAGTTATGGAGGAGTTGTGGAATCAGCTCCTTGGTACCTCCTTCAAGCCCTACAGTCTCTTCGTGCCGCAGATGGCCGTATCTTGGTTGAAGGTTTGTACGAAGAAGTACAAGAGCCGAATGAACGAGAATTAGCCTTGGTGGATACCTACGCTCAACGAAATCCAGGGGAAATCAGCCAGATTTATGGTTTGGAATTGCCTCTCTTACAAGAGGACCGCGCAGCCTTTCTAAAACGTTTCTTTTTCGAGCCAGCTCTTAATATCGAAGGGATTCAGTCAGGCTACCAAGGACAAGGGGTTAAAACGATTTTGCCTGCAGAAGCTAGTGCTAAGTTAGAAGTTCGTTTGGTTCCTGGCCTAGAACCGCATGATGTTCTGGAAAAAATTCGGAAACAGCTAGACAAAAATGGCTTTGATAAGGTAGAATTATACTATACCTTGGGAGAGATGAGCTATCGAAGCGATATGAGCGCGCCAGCCATTCTCAATGTAATCGAGTTGGCCAAGAAATTCTATCCACAGGGCGTTTCAGTATTGCCAACGACAGCGGGGACAGGGCCTATGCATACGGTCTTTGATGCCCTAGAGGTGCCAATGGTGGCCTTCGGTCTAGGAAATGCCAACAGCCGAGACCACGGTGGAGATGAAAATGTGCGAATTGCCGATTACTACACCCATATTGAATTAGTAGAGGAGCTGATTAGAAGCTATGAGTAGAGATATTATCAAGTTAGATCAGATCGATGTGACTTTTCACCAAAAGAAGAGAACCATCACAGCGGTCAAGGATGTGACCATTCACATCCAAGAAGGGGATATCTACGGAATCGTTGGATATTCTGGAGCAGGGAAATCAACCCTTGTACGGGTGATTAACCTCTTGCAAAAACCATCTGCAGGGAAAATTACCATTGATGACGATGTGATTTTTGATGGTAAGGTGACCTTGACGGCCGAGCAGTTGCGTCGTAAACGTCAAGATATCGGGATGATTTTCCAGCATTTTAACCTGATGAGCCAAAAGACAGCAGAGGAGAATGTAGCCTTTGCCCTCAAACATTCTGGACTCAGCAAGGAAGAAAAGAAGGCTAAAGTAGCTAAATTGTTGAACTTGGTTGGCTTGGCAGACCGTGCTGAAAATTACCCTTCACAGCTATCTGGAGGGCAAAAACAGCGTGTGGCCATTGCGCGTGCTTTGGCCAATGATCCAAAAATCTTGATTTCAGATGAGTCAACTTCTGCCCTTGACCCTAAGACAACCAAGCAGATTTTGGCCTTGTTGCAAGATTTGAACCAAAAATTAGGCTTAACTGTTGTCTTGATTACGCATGAAATGCAGATTGTCAAAGACATTGCTAACCGTGTGGCAGTTATGCAGGATGGGCATTTGATTGAGGAGGGTAGTGTTCTTGAAATCTTCTCAGACCCTAAACAACCTTTGACTCAAGACTTTATCTCAACAGCTACAGGTATTGACGAAGCTATGGTCAAAATCGAGAAGCAAGAAATTGTGCAAAACCTGTCTGAAAATAGTCTCTTAGTGCAACTCAAGTATGCAGGTGCTTCAACAGACGAGCCACTTTTGAATGAATTGTACAAGCATTATCAAGTGACGGCGAATATCCTCTATGGAAATATCGAAATCCTCGATGGAACTCCTGTTGGAGAATTAGTTGTGGTCTTGTCAGGTGAAAAAGCAGCGCTAGCAGGTGCTCAAGAAGCCATTCGTCAAGCAGGCGTACAACTAAAAGTATTGAAGGGAGGACAGTAAGATGGAGTCATTGATTCAAACCTATTTGCCAAATGTCTATAAGATGGGCTGGGCTGGTCAAGCAGGCTGGGGGACAGCCATCTACCTAACTCTTTATATGACAGTTCTTTCCTTCATCATCGGAGGTTTCTTGGGGCTAGTTGCAGGTCTCTTCCTTGTCTTGACCGCGCCAGGTGGTGTCTTGGAAAATAAGGCTGTTTTCTGGATTTTGGATAAGATTACCTCTATTTTCCGTGCGGTGCCATTTATCATTCTCTTGGCAGTCTTGTCACCCTTCTCTCATCTAATCGTAGGAACAAGCATTGGTCCAAATGCGGCTATTGTACCCCTATCTTTTGCAGTCTTTGCCTTCTTTGCCCGTCAGGTGCAGGTTGTCTTGGCTGAATTGGATGGTGGTGTCATTGAGGCGGCTCAAGCTAGCGGAGCGACCTTCTGGGACATCGTAGGTGTTTATCTATCAGAAGGTCTTCCAGATTTGATCCGTGTGACAACTGTGACCTTGATTTCTCTTGTTGGAGAAACAGCTATGGCTGGTGCGGTTGGAGCTGGTGGTATTGGTAACGTAGCCATTGCTTATGGATTTAACCGTTACAATCACGATGTGACCATTTTGGCAACCATCATTATCATTTTGATTATCTTTGCAATCCAATTCTTGGGAGATTTCTTGACCAAGAAATTGAGCCATAAATAAAAAGATCTAGGCAATCTGTACATCATTCATAGGAGTTGTCGTTATAGTCAAGACTTGAAATTTTCTGTACTGGTTGCTATCAACCGTTACTTTTATGAGTAAGAGAGTTAAGAATTGTGGGGAGTCAATATGCAAAATCTGGGAGAAGTTTTTAAAGAATTGAGAAAGAGTCGGAATGTATCTCTACAGGAGGCGACGGGAGGAGAGTTTACTTATTCCATGCTGAGCAAATTTGAGCGTGGAGAAGCAGACCTATCATCTATGAAATTGATTACTGCCTTAGATAACATCCACTCTGATTTGAATGAATTTATGTACTTGGTACGTGGTTTTTCTCAGAAAAAGGTTTTGGCTTTTCAAGAAAATCTTTGGGATTTATATGATAGAGAAGGGATTGATTCTCTCCATTCCTTGTATGAAGAGACGACTCAAAAGTATAGATCAAGTGGTGAAACAAGCTATCTTTTACAAATGATTCGTATCAAAAGCCTTCTTGTGTTTTTTGATTCAGAAATAAGAGCAACGGATGAAGAACTGACTTTTCTCTATGACTATTTTTTTACTATTGACATCTGGGGAAATTATGAATTGGAACTATTTTCAACGATTTCTACTTTGTTTCCTCTGCCCCTCTATTTTAAATATTCTAGGGAGATGTTGCAAAAGACGGATTTATTAGGCTCTTTACCTAGTAACAAAGTTGGTATTGACACCATTTTAATTAATGGACTCTTTAAAGCGATAGAGGAAAAGGATAAATTAAAAGCAGATTATTTTATCTTTCAGATTGAAAAACGAGAATTGCCAGAATCTCAAGCTTATCTTAAAATCATTTATATGATTGCTAAAGGGTATTATGATACTATTTTTAATGTAAAAAATAAGGGTCTTGAAAAAATCCAGAGAGGCATTACAATCTTACAAGATTTAGAGTATGTAGATGGTGCAAGATACTATGAAAACTATTTTGCAAATCAGCTTTCAAATAAAGATTTGTAATATATTCTCGTTACATCGACTGATGAAAAATAAATAGCCTTGTAGATGGATTGATAATTAGTAGTTTCTAGGAGCTAGAGTTTCTATTTTCAGAAAAAATATATTACAAAAAAGTGGGGAGTCCCGCTTTTTTTGTTAGACTGATTTCAATAGAATACTCTTTGAAATGTGAGAAAGGCCTGTTATGAAACTATTCTTAAGACATCATTTATTTAGAATACTGACCTTATCAAGGTTTTTGAGCTCAAGTGGAGCTTATATTTATAATCTGGTATTTATCGTTTATGCTGCGAGTCTACCCTTTAAAAATATAGCTGTATTTATGGCGAATATGATTACGATTTTACCTTTCCTATTTACTTTTTATGTTGGGATTAAGGCTGATCATACTCGGAATAAAGCAGGGACAATTATCTGGGTTGGTTGTGTGCAAAGTCTACTATTTCTTTTGATTGCTAGTGTGATTCATGACCCGAACTTCGTAACGTTTGCTTTTATCTGTATGGTTAATATCTGTTCGGATATTTTATCAGATTATACAGCAGGCCTTCGTATGCCGATTATCCAGCATAATATTTCGGAAGATAAGCTCTATGAAGCTTATTCATTTACTCAGTTTGTTTCCTATTTATCAAATCTAGGAGGTCAAGCCTTAGGAGTGTGGTTACTCACAACAAGCCACCAAAATTTTTCTTTTGTTGCAATTGTGAATGCTGGCTTCTTTTTACTATCTTCTCTTATTTTGTTCAAAAATAGAAGAGAATTGACGTATTTGTCTGTAACGGTAGAGAATGAGTCGATTAGTTTACTTCAACAAGTTAAGGCAATCTATGCGGACATGGATGATATCTTTAGGCAAAGAGAAAGTAAATCTTTGTTTAAAATGATCCTTGTCATTTTGGTAATGAATACTTTGGGAGGAGCTGTTGGAGGTATTTATCACTTTTATTTATTAGACCATACTATCTATCATCTCAGCTATGCTCAAGCCCTATTTTTAATTGAATGTGTTAGCTTGGGAGGAGCTATTATTGGTAGCCTAACTCCCCATGATTATTTTGGGAAATGGTCTTTTTCAAGTTTGCTATCGCTCAATGCAATTCTGTTTGTCTTGCTGGCTACTGCTAATATTTTAGAGTTCTCTCCTCTAGTAGGTGTTGCCTGCTTAGCCTTTGTCATGTATTTGATGTCGAAATCAATGCCTAAATTAGATACTCTGTTACTGTCGAATTTGAGTGCGGATGTATTAGCTAGAAGTAATAATCTCTTGAGTATGATTTTTTCCCTAACATTACCCTTGGGAATGTCTGTATTTTCCTTCTTAGCTTTACAGGATATCAGGCTTTGTTGGTGGGTGTTTTTGCTAGTGAGTATGATAGGGTTGATTTTATCCCTAGAAAAAAGAAGTTTTTCAGGTAAAAAATTTTAACCTAGGAAGATAAGGCTTACTAGAAGGTCTTCCAGATTTAATCCGTGTGACAACTGTGACCTTGATTTCTCTTGTTGGAGAAACAGCTATGGCTGGTGCGGTTGGAGCTGGTGGTATCGGTAACGTAGCCATTGCTTATGGATTTAACCGCTACAATCACGATGTAACTATCTTGGCGACCATCATCATCATTTTGATTATCTTTGCAATCCAATTCTTGGGAGATTTCTTGACTAAGTCTTGAGCCATAAATAAAAAAGAGCCGCCTGGCTCTTTTTTAGTAATCAGATTTTCTGTGCCAATTTTTTACTCAAGGCTTGTCCAATCAAGGCACCCACTAGGGCGCCGATGACAATACTTGCGATAAATAGCAGGACGGTTCCAGGGTTTGGAGAAACCATGATACGGTCGATATATTCTTGTGATTTTCCTCTTGCTAGAAGGGTTGCCATATAGGTTTTGGGCGCAATCCACATAAGTAGGATTGGTCCTGATGTGCTAAAGGCAAAGAGAATAAAAGAAAGGAAGTTCTTTGTTTGATCTTTATATTTTCCTAAAAGAGCTACTCCATCTGCTAGCAGACCACAGATAATTCCAGGAAGGAAGGCACCGGCACCGTGTTTAGTTCCCAAGAAAAAGAGAGCAATAACAAGGCCGATAGTGGTAATGGCTCCAAAGCGCGGAACTTTTGCGACTAGGATCATATAGACGCTACCGCCGACAAGGGCAGTAAAGGCAGGCGCATAAAACATGTTTCCAGCTTGGTCAAAGAGATTGCCCAAAAGGACACCAATCCCCATGCAGAGGAAGTAAAGAACTGCAAAAAGAAGTGTAGTTAAGATAGATTTTTTCATGAATTGTCTCCTGATCATTTTTTCACAATTCTCATTGTATCACGGTTTGATGGGATTGTAAATGGGCACTAGAATTTTTTGAAAACGCTTGAAATATGATATAATAGTTTCATAGTTATTTGTAGGAGGATATCATGGGGAGATTTTTAGACTTTGTCTTTAATCGTTTCTTTTTAGGGATGATTGCGACAGCCTTCTTTTGGCTATTAACTTTAGCAGGAGGGATTATCCTTGTTATTTGTAGGAGGATATCATGGGGAGATTTTTAGACTTTGTCTTTAATCGTTTCTTTTTAGGGATGATTGCGACAGCCTTCTTTTGGCTATTAACTTTAGCAGGAGGGATTATCCTTGGTCTAGCGCCGGCTAGTGCCACCTTGATGAGCCTATATGCAGAACATGGTTATAGCTTTCGGGAATACAGTTTGAAGGAGGCGTGGTCTCTTTATAAGCAAAATTTCGTCTCAAGCAACCTGATTTTCTATAGCTTTTTAGGGGTGAATCTAGTTTTGGTCTATGGCCTGTATCTCTTGGTGCAATTGCCTCATCAGACTATTATTCATTTGATTGCGACCTTTTTGAATGTCCTAGTAGTTGCCCTGATCTTTTTGGCTTATACAGTATCTTTGAAATTACAAGTTTATTTTGATTTGTCCTATCGAAATAGTCTCAAACTATCCTTGATTGGCATCTTTATGAGCTTAGCAGCTGTGGCCAAGGTTCTCCTTGGGACAGTGCTACTTGTGGCAATTGGTTACTATATGCCTGCCCTACTTTTCTTTGTAGGAATTGGGATGTGGCATTTCTTTATCAGTGATATGTTGGAACCGGTCTATGAAAGTATCCATGAAAAATTGGCGACAAAATAGAATGAAGCAGTTTTGGCTACATACGCTTCTAAGAACCTACAGTTCAGTTATGATGATTATTATTGCGAGTTTTGCAATCTTACTCTCTTACGCCGACTGGGATTCACGGGAAAAGGAAGCTCAGAGAGTGGCCCAGCGTGTAACTACTCGAACAGTCGAAGAGGTGGAGTATTATTATCGCGAGTCAGCCCAGCTAGCTCAAGATTTAGTAGCCAATCAAGACCGGATACAAGGGGTTTATAAGTACTTTAGCCTGTCAACTTCTGAGTATTTTTATTGGCTGTTGGAGCATCAAGCAGCTTCGTCAACTTCTATTTCTCTGTATGAAAATATCGATGACCTGTATGTCCAAAATGACTATATAACGGGTGTTGCAATCGTCTTGCAGGACTTTAAAGAAGTTTATGTTTCGAGCAGAAATGAGAGAGGTGGTCATTCGGTACTTGCGGAAGGCTTTAAACCGGAGGCCAATAGTTTTGGAGTTCCTATTTTAGATCCAGCGACGGATCAATCTATAGGGGTTGTTTATATTTCCTTGGATCCAGAAATCTTATACCATGCTGTAGACAATACCCGAGGTCATATCCCGATGGCTGTTACTGTGACATCGCCTTTTGATACGGAGATTTTTCATATTGGTGAGAAGGTCAATAGGGAGCATGAAAACTGGTTTGTCGGTGTGACCTCTCATGGCTATCAGGTTCAGGTGGCAGTTCCTAAAAACTTTGTTTTACAAGGAACAGTGACTAGCTCTGCTTTGATTGTGGGCTTGAGCCTTCTCTTTATTGTCATTCTCTATCTGACTTTGAGGAAGACTTTCTCAAATTATCAAAAGCAGGTAGTGGATTTGGTGGATTCCATCCATGCTATTGCCCAAGGACAAGAAGGTCTTCGCATTGACACACTTGAAAAGGATCAGGAATTGCTCTTAATCGCAGAGACCACCAATGATATGTTGGATCGCTTGGAAAAGAATATCCATGATATTTATCAGTTAGAGCTTAGTCAAAAAGATGCTAATATGCGAGCCTTGCAGGCGCAAATCAATCCTCATTTTATGTATAATACGCTGGAGTTCTTGCGCATGTACGCAGTCATGCAAAGTCAAGATGAGTTGGCAGATATCATTTATGAGTTCAGTAGTCTCTTGCGTAACAATATTTCTGATGAAAGAGAAACTCTTCTCAAACAGGAATTAGAATTTTGCCGTAAATATAGCTATCTCTGCATGGTTCGCTATCCCAAGTCCATTGCCTATGGTTTCAAGATAGATCCAGAGTTAGAGAATATGAAGATTCCTAAGTTTACCTTACAACCTCTGGTAGAAAATTATTTCGCGCATGGTGTTGACCACAGACGGACAGATAATGTGATTAGCATCAAGGCTCTTAAACAGGATGGTTTTGTGGAAATTTTAGTGGTAGATAATGGCCGTGGTATGTCAGCTGAAAAACTGGCAAGTATTCGAGAAAAATTAAGTCAGAGACATTTTGAACACCAAGCCAGTTACAGTGATCAAAAGCAATCTATCGGGATTGTCAATATCCATGAGCGTTTTGTACTCTATTTTGGGGACCGCTATGCTATTACTATAGAGTCTGCGGAGCAAGCAGGTGTTCAGTATCGTATTACAATTCAAGATGAGTAGAAAGGGAGAAAATGTATAAAGTATTATTAGTAGATGATGAGTACATGGTGACAGAAGGTTTGAAACGTTTGATTCCCTTTGATAAGTGGGATATGGAGGTCGTCGCAACAGCCAGTCATGCCGATGAAGCCCTAGAATATGTTCAGGAAAATCCTGTCGATGTGGTCATTTCCGATGTCAATATGCCCGATAAAACAGGGCTTGATATGATTCGGGAGATGAAAGAAATCTTACCAGATGCAGCCTATATCCTACTCTCAGGTTATCAGGAGTTTGATTATGTCAAAAGAGCAATGAACCTTAGTGTGGTGGACTATTTGGTCAAACCTGTTGATAAAGTAGAGTTGGGAAATCTGCTGGAGAAGATTGCAGGTCAGCTCGGCGAGAGAGGGAAGAAAAGTCAGACCCTTAGTCAAGATTTAGATGAGGCTGGATTTGTTAGTTATTTAGGGGATAAGGAGAATTGGTGGATAGGTCTATCCAAGGAAAAACAAGGCTCTTTCACCATTCCCTACTATGTATTGGGTCAAGACTGGCAGATTTTCATTTCTGACCAACCCCTAGAGGGGTTAGTTGTTACACCTTTTGAAGCTCCTTATCAAGAACGCTTTGAACGCTGGAAGCTGAATGCTGAGAAAGCCCTCTTTTACGGTTCTGTAAATCTAAAACAGTCTGAGAGTCTCTTTGCCTATTACGAACCGATTTATAGGGTTATCATTCAGGGGAATCTCAATCAAATCGTGGAAGAGTTGAACCTTTTGGAGAAGGTGGTTCTTGAAAATACGCCGCGTGTTCCGATTACCAAACAGCTTTTTATCCAGTTTGTCATGGATGTCTTTCATTTATTTGAACACCTCAAAGCTGATGATATGACGGACATTGTCAAAACCATTCATGCTATTCAAACCTTCGATGAATTGGTTCCTTATATCAAGGAAACTCTGACCCGATTCTTTGGGCAATATCGTATGAATGAGAATGTGGTCAGTGTGCTAGAAGTCATTGGGCGTGATTATCAGAAAGAACTTTCCCTCAAGGATATTAGTAAGGATCTTTTTATCAATCCTGTCTATCTGGGGCAGTTGATTAAGCGAGAAACCAATTCGACCTTCGCAGAGTTACTAAATAAACAACGCATTAAGGCTGCCCAACAACTTTTGCTTTCAACTAGTGACAGCATCGAAGATATTTGTTATGCTGTTGGTTACAGTAATGTTGGATATTTCTATAAAGTTTTCCGAAAATTGTGCGGGAAATCGCCAAAAGCTTACCGAAAACAGGTAGAAACTACACTATAATATTTGTATCCCTTTACAAAAAGTGCTATAATATCGATAATAATATCAGGAGGTTCTATCATGAAAAAGAAACCAATCTATCTATGGGTCTTGCTAATCTTGTCTGCTCTTATTTCAGCTATGTCTCTGTTTGGAATGTTGAGTCCTTTACCTAGCAAAGAAGCTCTTCGTGCCGCTCAGAAACAGGTTGCAGGGGTCAGTGCTCAGCAATTAGAAGACCAGCTTAATTACACCTATAGAGTAGCAGAATCAACTCATTCTATTTTTAATATGGCCTTGATTGTGCTATCTGCTATTTTAGTGGTAGTAGCTATTGTCTTCCTTGTTCGTAAGAATTTGCAATATGCAAACTATACTTACGTTGGCTATGTTTTGCTAGCTATTATTGGTTCGATTTATAGCTATGTGACTTTACAAGACGCTGTGCAGTTAGTTCACGATGAGACCATGCGTTTAGGGATAAGTGTTATTTCACAAGCCGTTAGCATTCTCTATATCGTCATCAATGTTCTTTTCCTAGCCCTTGTCTTCTATAAGATGTGGCGTCAGCAAAAAGCCTTGGCTGAAGAAGAGGAAACAGAAGATCTTGCCTAAGTATTGACAAAAAATAACTATCAAGTTACAATCTTGGTAGTTATTTTTCGATTATACATAAAATCATGGAGGTACATATGAAGACAATTTCTTTAGTTTATATTAGTCTGAGTGGCAATACTGAGAGTTTTGTGACGCGCTTGAAAGACTATCTCTTGTCCCAGTACGAGGGGATTGAGGTTCAAAAGATTCATATCAAGGATTTGGTCAAAGAAGGCCAAGATTTCTATGAAATGGACCATCCCTATGTTGCTTTTTTGCCGACTTACCTAGAAGGTGGGAATGGCGTTGATAACGGAGATGTCGAGATTTTGACAACACCAGTGGGAGATTTTATCGCCTATGGTGACAATGCTAATAAGTGTTTTGGCGTAGTTGGTTCAGGAAATCGTAACTTTAATAACCAGTACTGTCTGACAGCCAAGCAATACAGTCAACGTTTTGGTTTCCCTGTATTGGCCGATTTTGAAATGCGAGGCATGCTGGGGGATATCAAACGTGTCGCAGCTATTATCTCAGATTTGTATGATTTGGAAAGTTGAGCTTAGGCTTGACTTTTTTATTATTCCAAGTGGTTTTATCAGCACTCTTACTTTTTATGCTTCAAGAGTTGATTGATATGGTCCACTTTTTTAGCTTCTCTTTTATAAAGAATAGCCCAAATGATGAGGTAGACAATCGCAAACTCGATAATGAGCTGGAGATAGAAGATCCAGTGGAAGGGGAACCAACCTGCTAGGGTCGCTAATGGGATAAAACCTACTAGCATAAGGAAGAAATGGGTCAAAGTTGCACGGAGCAAGCTCCAGTCACGGCTGAATAATCGCTTGCCAAAGTTGAAGAGAATACCGATGACTGCCCAGATCAGTGTGCAGTAGAGCAAGACCAGGGCACCGTGAATCTGATGTTGGGTCATCACTTGGCCGACGAGAGATTCAGGGCTAAGTGGAGCGTAGGTATTTGGTGCATAAATGAGTGAAAAGATGATAGAGAGGATGAGGCCGATGAGGACACCAGCAGCTGCGTCGTGGAAGATTTGTTTTTTCATAGTTCTAATTTCTCCTTGATGGTTTTTAGATAACGGCGTGAAGAGTAGGTGAAGCTTTCGTTTTTTAGAAAGATTTCTACTAGGCCGTTGGGCGTAAGCTTGAGATGAGAGATGGAGTTGATATTGATGATTTCTGATTGGGAAATTTGGATAAAATTGGTTGGCAAGAGTTCAAGGACCTGATAGAGTCGTAAGTCAATGGTGTAGGTCTGACTCGCGGTTTCTGCTAGAACCTTCCGATTCTCGATATAGAAGCGTTGAATCTTGACAATCTCGACGAGATAGACCTGATTATCGATTTTCCCTTTGATTGTTTCTTTTTGGTCCAAATTTTCTGCGAACTCGATGACTTTTTGGACTTTTTCGGTCTCTTGAGGTGCTTGGACAATCAGTTTTTCCTCCTTGTAAGTCTCACTAATCTGTAGTTCTATTTTCATAAATTTCTCTCCTTGTTTTTCATACAAAATTAATCTCACTTCTTGTACACCTTTATTAAACACTATTTTACGACACCTGGCAAGGGACTTTGTCTATGTGGAGGGATTTGTATCCTATGTGGTGCTTGCTTTTCTGTCCTATCTGAAATATGGTATAATAGCACTAATCAATTTCTAGGAAAATAGATACAGAAAGGGGCTGAAAAATGTCTCATATTATTGAATTGCCAGAGGTGTTGGCAAACCAGATCGCGGCAGGAGAGGTCATTGAACGTCCTGCCAGTGTGGTCAAAGAGTTGGTAGAAAATGCTATTGATGCGGGATCTAGTCAGATTATCATTGAGATTGAGGAAGCAGGTCTCAAGAAGATTCAAATTACGGATAATGGTCATGGAATTGCCCACGATGAGGTAGAGCTGGCTCTGCGCCGCCATGCGACTAGTAAGATAAAAAATCAAGCAGACCTCTTTCGAATTCGGACGCTTGGTTTTCGTGGTGAAGCCTTGCCTTCTATCGCTTCTGTTAGTGTTCTGACTCTGTTAACGGCGGTGGATGGTGCAAGTCATGGGACTAAGTTAGTCGCGCGTGGAGGAGAAGTAGAAGAAGTCATCCCAGCGACTAGTCCTGTGGGAACCAAGGTTTGTGTGGAGGACCTCTTTTTCAACACGCCTGCCCGCCTCAAATATATGAAGAGCCAGCAAGCGGAGCTGTCTCATATCATTGATATCGTCAACCGTCTGGGCTTGGCCCATCCTGAGATTTCTTTTAGTTTAATCAGTGATGGCAAGGAAATGACACGGACAGCTGGGACTGGGCAACTGCGCCAAGCTATTGCAGGGATTTATGGTTTGGCGAGTGCTAAGAAGATGATTGAAATTGAGAACTCTGACTTAGATTTCGAAATTTCAGGTTTTGTGTCTCTGCCTGAGTTAACTCGGGCTAATCGCAACTATATCAGCCTCTTCATCAATGGCCGTTATATCAAGAACTTCTTGCTCAACCGTGCTATTTTAGATGGTTATGGCAGCAAGCTTATGGTTGGCCGTTTTCCACTGGCTGTCATTCACATCCATATCGACCCTTATCTAGCGGATGTCAATGTGCATCCGACCAAGCAAGAGGTGCGGATTTCCAAGGAAAAAGAACTGATGACGCTGGTTTCAGAAGCTATTGCAAATAGTCTCAAGGAGCAAACCCTGATACCAGATGCCTTGGAAAATCTTGCCAAATCGACCGTGCGCAATCGTCAAAAGGCGGAGCAGACCATTCTCCCACTCAAAGAAAATACACTCTACTATGAGAAAACAGAGCCGACAAGACCAAGTCAAGCTGAAGTAGCTGATTATCAGGTGGAATTGGCTGATGAAGGACAGGATTTGACCCTGTTTGCCAAGGAAACCTTGGACCAATTGACCAAGCCAGCAAAACTGCATTTTGCAGAGAGAAAGCCTGCTAACTATGACCAACTAGACCATCCAGAGCTAGATCTAGCTAGTCTTGATAAGGCCTATGACAAGCTGGAGCGAGAAGAATCTTCAAGCTTCCCAGAGTTGGAATTTTTCGGGCAAATGCACGGGACTTATCTCTTTGCCCAGGGGCGAGATGGGCTCTACATCATAGACCAGCACGCGGCTCAGGAACGGGTCAAGTATGAGGAATACCGTGAAAGCATTGGCGATGTTGACCAGAGTCAGCAGCAACTCTTAGTACCTTATATCTTTGAATTTCCTGCGGATGATGCCCTTCGTCTCAAGGAAAGAATGCCTCTTTTGGAGGAAGTGGGTGTCTTTCTAGCAGAGTACGGGGAAAATCAATTTATTCTACGTGAACATCCTATTTGGATGGCAGAGGAGGAGATTGAGTCAGGTATCTATGAGATGTGCGACATGCTCCTTTTGACCAAGGAAGTTTCTATCAAGAAATATCGAGCAGAGTTGGCCATTATGATGTCCTGCAAGCGGTCTATCAAGGCCAACCATCGTATCGATGACCATTCGGCTAGACAACTCCTCTATCAACTTTCTCAATGTGACAATCCCTACAACTGTCCCCACGGACGTCCTGTTTTGGTGCATTTCACTAAGTCGGATATGGAAAAGATGTTTCGACGTATTCAGGAAAATCACACCAGTCTCCGTGAGTTGGGGAAATATTAAACTAAAAGGAAAACTATGTACGAATATTTAAAAGGAATCATTACCAAAATCACTGCTAAATACATTGTTCTTGAAGTCAACTGTATCGGCTATATCTTGCATGTGGCCAATCCTTATGCCTACTCAGGACAGGTTAATCAGGAGGCTCAGATTTATGTGCATCAGGTTGTGCGTGAGGACGCCCATCTGCTTTATGGTTTTCGCTCAGAAGACGAGAAGAAGCTCTTTCTCAGTCTGATTTCGGTGTCTGGGATTGGGCCTGTATCAGCTCTTGCTATTATTGCTGCTGATGACAATGCTGGCTTGGTTCAAGCCATTGAAACCAAGAACATCACCTACTTGACTAAGTTTCCTAAAATTGGCAAGAAAACAGCCCAGCAGATGGTGTTGGACTTGGAAGGCAAGGTAGTAGTGGCTAGTGATGATCTTCCTGCCAAGGTGGCAGTGCAAGCTAGCGCTGAAAACCAAGAACTGGAAGAAGCCATGGAAGCCATGTTGGCTCTGGGCTACAAGGCGACAGAGCTCAAGAAAATCAAGAAATTCTTTGAAGGAACGACAGATACAGCTGAGAACTATATCAAGTCGGCCCTTAAGATGTTGGTGAAATAGGAGCAGAGCATGACAAAACGTTGTTCGTGGGTCAAGATGACCAATCCTCTCTACATCGCTTATCATGATGAGGAGTGGGGTCAGCCCCTCCATGATGACCAAGCATTGTTTGAGTTGTTGTGCATGGAAACCTATCAGGCAGGCCTGTCTTGGGAAACGGTGCTCAACAAACGCCAAGCTTTCCGAGAATCCTTTCATAGCTATCAAATTCACGCAGTCGCAGAGATGACCGACACCGAATTGGAAGCCATGCTGGATAATCCAGCCATCATTCGAAATAGAGCCAAGATTTTTGCTACACGCGCTAACGCCCAATCCTTTCTACGACTACAGGCAGAGTACGGCTCTTTTGATGCCTATCTTTGGTCTTTTGTTGAGGGGAAAACGATCGTTAACGATGTTCCCGATTACCGCCAAGCCCCAGCTAAAACACCTTTGTCTGAAAAATTAGCCAAAGATCTCAAAAAACGAGGCTTCAAGTTCACAGGCCCAGTCGCCGTCTTGTCTTTTCTACAGGCTGCAGGACTAGTTGATGACCACGAGAACGATTGTGAGTGGAAAAGCGGTAATTAGTGAGTATAGGTAATTAGAATATCTAAGAATATATAAAAAGCTGAGAAACTTTTCCCAGCTTTTTATATATACTATTAGATTTGTTAGAGTGAAGTCAAAAAAGTGATTCCACCTAAAATAACACCGGCTGAATTTGGAATGATTAGTATCCAATCCTTCTTAGGTTCTTTTGTCCATCCATAAATAACCCAGATTAAGCAAGATATAGCAGCTGATAAAGGTTGAAATGGTTGAGCTTTATTTCCCTGTAAATTAGCGATAATTTGAGGTATGTAGGCAATAAATACTATAATTCCAATAAAGGCACCAATAGAACCTACGATTCGATTAATTTTTTGTTTTGTCATATACACCTCCTTCAAAAGGATATCATAGAAATTAGCGAAATGCAATAAATTCAGATACAAATTGTAACGAAAACGAATACAAAAGCACAAAAATAGAGACACTATTTATTTTTTGTTATAGTCAAAGCGAATGACTTGCTCCTGTGCATCTACATAGGCATGGACTCCGAAGGGGACAATTGCTCTCGGAGTTGCGTGGCCGACATTCAGATTATAGACAATTGGAATATTGCTGTCAATGATATCCAATAGTGCCTCTTTATAGTCGTCATAGAAAGTTTCATCCATAGGTTTCCCGACCAAGAGTCCGCTGATGACCTTGAATATACCAGTGTTCTTTAAAGTTTGTAACATCTTTTTGAAGTCTTCCGGCTCAGGCTTTTCTTCGCTTGTCTCTAGCAAGAGGATCTTTCCTTCCCAGTCTGACAAGTCAGGGAAAAGTTTGTATTCTTGGCAGAGCTCCGTGCTATCTGCGTATCGAGAGTTGTCAAAGATATCGTAGAGGGATTCGAGGCAACCACCGAGGATTTTCCCCTCGAACTGGGCAGTTCCTTGTAACAACTCAAAACCAGTATTTGTATGACTGACACGAGGTGTCCCCAGAGCTTTGGGACTAAAATCAGTTCGTTCCTCATACCAAACATTGCTAGGGCGAATTTCTGAGATTCTTCCTGTCTCAATCAATTCTTTAAAGTAGTGAAGGCTATAGGCTAGCATTTCTTTGTCCAATTCACAAATGTCTGCTAAAAAGGATTGACCATAAAAAGTTTTAACACCTAGTTTATGCAACATGAGATGGTTCATGGTTGTATCTGAGAAGCCAAGAAATATTTTTTGGTTGATAACCTTTTGTAGTTGGTCATTTTCAAAAAGATAAGGTAGTAAGCGATAGGTATCGTCTCCACCGATGGCGCATAGGATCATGTCGATGCTATCATCAGAAAAGGCATGAATCAAATCCTCTGCACGAGCTTCAGGATGGTCCTTGATAAAGTCTAATCCTTTTAGCGAATGAGGCAAAAAGGTAGGATTGAGTCCCAGATTCTTGAGACGTTGGACACCCAAGTCCACTTCGTGTTTGACAAAGTCCTCTCCGATAATGCCACTAGATAAACTAACAACACCAATAGTAGAAACCATATTTCTTCCTCCTAGAAATTGATTGAGCCTATTTTATCATAAAAGATGGGAGAAAACTATAGGGAAAAGGGTAGAGGGAAGCTTGTAGGCAAGCAAGTGAAAAAGCAACCGCTGGTGCAGTTGCTTTTCGTTTTCTAATCAGTAATCTCGCTAGATATGAGTTACTTGGTCAACTCTTGATTATAGGAGAGAGCCAAATCAATCCAGTAAGGCAATTCTTTTTGGCCTTCTATATCTAAGTCTATATACCCATGATAAAGGCGCCCCCTCATCAATGTAGTATGAGCTCCTGTTCGGGGTAGAACTTGCTTCTCCATTTCCTTGCCAATTCTGACCATAACCAGTTCATCCTTTCTGGAACTGACAGTAAGGACCATTTTACCACGAATCATAAAGGCCAGGCCACCAAACAGCTTCTTTTCTTCTAGCTCTTCTTCGAAAATTTGGGGAGGAAGTTTGAGCGCTAGAATTTTTCGAATCTGCTGAGCTAAAGATTGACTATATGCCATAGCTCTTTCCTTTTCTTAGTAACGTGTTGGTCCTGCACTTGCGCTGCGGATGTTCAAGCGTTTCTTGAGATAGAAGCGAAGAGCTAGGAGGGCTGCTCCGATAATAGCCAGTGGCAATGGAGCAAGTACTGGGTTAAGGCTAGCTGGTAGGAAGCTTGTTGCAAAGAAGACAAGCAGCCAAAGGAACATAGAAGCTAGGATAACCAGTACAGATTTCCAGAAAGGTGGACGTTGGCTGCGGTCCATATCTGATCCATAGTATTGGTAAACAAAGTAGTACATCAAGTAGAAGGCAAATCCACCAACCAGTCCAACTAATAGGAGAGTGACAAATCCATAGCCGAAAGCTTGATCTGCCGCAAAGAAGGTTGTGAGGGCGCTGACAAGGGCAAAGAGGCTAGTGATGAAAAGAGCTGAGTCCATAATCATGAGTTTCGGATCATCATTTTCTTTTGGATGCTCTTTTTCATATTGCTCCTTAACAGTGAAGCTATGAGCCCAGTGAGTGGGTGCACCATAGAGGGAACGAGCAGTCGTACCCTTGGCTTGCTCTTCAAGGATTTGGGGAATAACTTCCTCAAAAATAGCCTTGATTTCAGCGTCTGTTTTCCCATCTTTGATGAATTGTTGGGTAGCGATGTGGACAAACTCTTGGTTTTTCTTGGTTAATTTTTGTAGATCAATCTGAGACATAGGAACTCCTCTTAGAACCATTTTTTATGGATGAGATAGAGAGTGAGCGAGACACTCATAGCAAAAGCGATAAAGACGATTAACCAGAAGGCATTCGGCTCGCCGTTTAGGGGGATTTCATTATCCTTAAAGTTCATCCCGTAGGCAGAAAAGACCATGGTTGGGATGGACATGACGATGGTCACAAGGGCCAAGGTTTTCATGATGTTGTTCTGGTTGTTGGAAATGATAGAGGCGAAGGTCTCTGTCATAGAATGCAAGACGTTTCCATAAATGTCTGCCATCTCGATGGCCTGTTGGGTTTCAATCAGGGTGTCTTCAAGCAGGTCTTCGTCTTCAAGGTATTTCTTGATATTGCTGGTTGAGCTGGTTAATTTCTTAATCACGCGCTCATTTGTCTTGAGGGAGGCCTTGAAATAGACGATGGTTTTTTCCAATTCCATGAGCTCAATCAATTCTTCATTACGAGTTGATTGATGCAGTTGACTTTCGATTTGCTCACTCTTACGGTCGATTGAACGAAGGGCTGTTAGGTAAAGCTCTGCATTGCGATAGAGAATCTGGAAGATGAAACGCGAACGCATGAACGTATAAAAATTACGTAATCGACGGTTGATAAAGACATCGAGGACTGGTAATGGTTCCAAACACGTAGTGATAATGGTTTCCTCGGTGATGATAATACCAAGCGGGATGGTAACGTAGTAGGTGCGGTTATTTCTTTCCTCTGTGACCGGAACGTCTACGATAATCAGGGTATACTCGTCTTCGATGGTAATACGAGACATTTCTTCCGCATCGAGCGGTGCACGAAGGTCGGCAATATCGATATCGAAGGCGTTGGCGATTTCGAGTGATTCATTTTGAGTCGGATTGACGAGATTGATCCAAGTACCCGGTTCAAGCGTATCGATCTCTTTAAATTCGGTTGTTGTAGAGAGGAAAACTTGTTTCATATCCCTTATCCTTTCTCATTTTTCAGATTTTTTCACACCGTACTATTATACTACAAAATCGGCCTTTTGGGTAATAGAATCTCACTTTTTTTGGTATAATGGTAAGCAATAATGGACTAGAAAGAACAAAGATGCAAGATAAAATTGTCATTCATGGGGCGCGTGCCCATAATTTGAAAAATATTGATGTGGAGATTCCGCGAGACAAGCTGGTTGTTGTGACCGGTTTGTCAGGTTCAGGGAAATCCAGTCTGGCTTTTGACACCCTTTATGCGGAGGGACAACGTCGCTATGTGGAGAGTTTGTCAGCCTACGCTCGTCAATTCTTGGGAAATATGGAGAAGCCTGATGTAGATGCTATTGATGGTCTCAGCCCAGCTATTTCCATCGACCAGAAAACGACTAGTAAAAATCCTCGCTCGACCGTGGGAACAACGACTGAAATCAATGACTATCTGCGTCTCCTCTACGCACGTGTGGGGACGCCTTACTGTATCAACGGTCATGGAGCTATCAAGGCCTCTTCTGTGGAGCAAATCGTGGATAAGGTTTTGGAGTTGCCTGAACGCCAGCGCTTGCAGATCTTGGCCCCTGTCATCCGCAAGAAAAAAGGCCAACATAAGAGTGTTATCGAGAAGGTTCAGAAAGATGGGTATGTCCGTGTCCGTGTGGATGGGGAAGTCTATGATGTGACCGAAGTGCCAGAGTTGTCTAAGAGTAAGCAACACAATATTGATGTCGTGGTTGACCGTATCGTTATCAAGGAGGGCATTCGTAGTCGTCTCTTTGATTCCATTGAGGCTGCCCTTCGTATCGCAGAAGGCTATGTCATTATCGACACCATGGACGACTCTGAGTTGCTCTTCTCTGAGCATTATGCGTGCCCAGTTTGCGGTTTTACTGTCCCAGAGTTAGAGCCTCGTCTCTTCTCTTTCAATGCTCCCTTTGGCTCTTGTAGTGAGTGTGACGGCTTGGGTATCAAGCTGGAGGTGGATACTGATTTGGTAGTGCCAGATGCCGGCAAAACCTTACGTGAGGGGGCGCTAGCGCCGTGGAATCCTATCTCATCCAACTACTATCCAAACATGCTAGAGCAGGCCATGACAGCCTTTGGAGTGGATATGGATAAGCCTTTTGAGGACTTGTCAGAAGAGGATAAGAACTTGATTCTCTACGGATCAGATGGCAAGGAATTCCATTTCCACTATGAGAATGAATTTGGTGGCGTGCGCGATATCGATATTCCTTTTGAGGGAGTTGTTAATAATATCAAGCGTCGCTATCACGAGACAAACAGCGATTACACCCGCACCCAGATGCGCCTCTACATGAATGAGCTGACCTGCGGAACCTGTCACGGTTATCGTCTCAATGACCAGGCCCTTTCTGTCCGTGTGGGTGGCGAGCAAGGGCCACATATCGGAGAAATTTCAGACCTGTCTATCGCAGACCACTTGGACTTGGTGAGCCAGTTGACCCTGTCTGAAAATGAAGCTATCATTGCTCGGCCTATTCTCAAGGAAATCAAGGACCGCTTGACCTTCCTCAATAACGTGGGTCTAAACTATCTGACTCTGTCACGTTCGGCAGGTACCCTTTCAGGTGGAGAGAGTCAGCGTATTCGCTTGGCGACCCAGATTGGTTCTAACTTATCAGGTGTTCTCTATATCCTAGATGAGCCGTCGATTGGTCTTCACCAGAGGGATAATGACCGCCTGATTGCCAGTCTGAAAAAAATGCGTGATTTGGGCAATACTCTCATCGTGGTGGAACACGACGAAGATACCATGCGCGAGGCGGATTATCTGATTGACGTTGGTCCCGGTGCCGGTGTTTTTGGTGGAGAGATTGTTGCTGCAGGAACCCCCAAACAGGTGGCTCGTAACAGTAAGTCTATCACAGGTCAGTACTTGTCAGGCAAACGTGCCATTCCAGTGCCAGAAGAGCGCCGTGTAGGAAATGGTCGTTTTATCGAAGTGACAGGAGCGCGTGAGAACAACCTGCAAAATGTCACAGCTCGCTTTCCACTAGGAAAATTCATCGCCGTTACAGGGGTATCTGGCTCAGGGAAATCAACCTTAATCAACAGCATTCTTAAAAAAGCTATTGCCCAGAAGCTCAATCGTAATTCAGACAAACCTGGTAAATTCAAAACCATTACAGGGATTGAGCATATAGACCGCTTGATTGATATTGATCAGAGCCCTATCGGACGAACGCCAAGGTCTAACCCAGCTACCTATACAGGTGTCTTTGACGATATACGTGACCTTTTTGCTCAGACAAATGAAGCCAAGATTCGAGGCTACAAGAAGGGGCGTTTCAGTTTCAACGTCAAGGGTGGTCGTTGTGAAGCCTGCTCAGGTGATGGGATTATCAAGATTGAGATGCATTTCTTGCCAGATGTTTATGTAGCTTGTGAAGTTTGCCACGGGACCCGTTACAACAGTGAAACCCTAGAAGTACATTACAAGGAAAAAAATATCTCGCAGGTCTTGGATATGACTGTCAACGATGCGGTGGAGTTCTTCCAACACATTCCGAAAATTCATCGTAAACTTCAGACTATCAAGGATGTGGGACTGGGCTATGTGACGCTAGGTCAACCAGCTACCACCCTTTCTGGGGGAGAAGCCCAGCGTATGAAGTTGGCTAGCGAACTTCACAAACGATCGACAGGAAAATCTTTCTACATTCTGGATGAGCCGACGACAGGACTCCATACAGAGGATATCGCTCGCTTGCTTAAAGTCTTGGCTCGCTTTGTTGACGATGGCAATACCGTCCTCGTCATCGAACACAATCTAGATGTTATTAAGACAGCAGACCATATTATTGACTTGGGACCTGAGGGCGGTGTCGGCGGTGGAACCATCATCGCAACAGGAACTCCAGAAGAAGTAGCGGCCAATGAAGCCAGCTACACAGGACACTATTTGAAAGGAAAGTTACATCATGAATAAACGTGTACAAGCATTTCTAGCTAAAATGCAAGAAAAAGAACTAGATGGTATCATCATCAACAACCTTAAAAACGTCTATTACCTGACTGGTTTTTGGGGCTCAAACGGAACAGTCTTTATCAGTCGTGACCGTCAGGTCTTGGTGACAGACTCTCGCTATATCATTGCAGCCAAGCAAGAAACCAGTGGCTTTGAAATCGTAGCAGATCGCGATGAATTGGCTGTCATTGCAGGAATTGTCAAGGACATGGGCTTGTCTCGAATCGGTTTTGAGGATGAGATTTCGGTCTCTTATTATCACCGTATGCAGGCAGCCTTTGAAGGAATTGACTTGCTTCCACAAACTCAGTTTGTCGAAGGTCTTCGAATGATTAAGGATGAAGCGGAGATTGCAGCTATTCGCAAGGCTTGTTCTATCTCAGACCAAGCTTTCCGCGATGCGCTTGACTTTATTAAGCCAGGAAAGACTGAAATTGAGATTGCCAACTTCCTTGACTTCCGCATGCGTGAGTTGGGAGCATCTGGCTTATCTTTTGATACGATTCTAGCTAGCGGTATCAATTCTTCTAAACCCCATGCCCATCCTATGCACAAACCAGTGGAGCTAGGAGAAGCCATTACAATGGACTTCGGTTGTCTTTATGACCACTATGTCAGTGATATGACACGGACTATCTATCTAGGGCATGTCAGCGATGAGCAGGCGGAGATTTACAATACGGTTCTGAAAGCCAACCAAGCCTTGATTGACCAGGCTAAGGCAGGATTAGGTTTCCGAGACTTTGACAAAATTCCTCGCGATATTATCATCGAGGCAGGTTATGGCGACTACTTTACCCACGGTATCGGACACGGTATTGGACTGGATATCCATGAAGAACCTTACTTTAGCCAGACTTCTACAGAAACTATTAAGGCAGGTATGGCCTTAACCGATGAACCAGGTATCTATATCGAAGGCAAATATGGCGTTCGTATTGAGGATGATATCTTGATTACAGAAACAGGTTGTGAATTGTTGACCCTAGCTCCAAAAGAGCTGATAGTCATTTAAGAGTTAAACAATTCAAATGATTGACTTTTAAATTTTAAAGGTTTATACTGAAAGACGAAAACGGTAGGTGAGGCTACCATAGGGATACGGATGACTACCGCAAAGCAGTGGAGACACTACTCGTTGGTCAACAGTCCTGGTCGCGAAGGCCAAGACTAAGCTCATTACATTGCCCTATGGAGTTAAAGCTTGAACGAAAAACAGATAATTAGTTTTTTAATCCTGCCATTTTATGGTGGGATTTTCTACTGTTTAAATCAAAGAAAGGAGATAGACGATGCAAATTGACGATCATCCGGAACCGCACATACACAGCCAATCGCTGATTTGTGTCGTTCTGCCCTTATAAAGTGATTGGTCTCTGTGTATGAAACACATCATTCATACAGATAGGAGAAACCAATGAAAACTACAAAAGAAAGATTAGCAACAGCTATTCATACATCTTTAAACGAAACTCTATCTTTTTATAAGACAAGTCTAACAGGCTTGACTGAGGAGCAGGTGGAGAAAAATCGTGACCTATATGGCGAAAATACCATCACAAAGGGTCAAGAAGACAGTATCCTCAAAAAGATTTACGAATCGATTATCAATCCTTTTACAATCATCTTGCTGGTTATCGCCGTGATTTCCTCGGTGACCAATGTCTGGTTGGCAAAACCAGGTCAAGAAGATCCGACGACTTCCATTATCATCGTTGTCCTAGTCCTCATTTCTGGAGGCATTCGATTTGTCCAAGAACTCCGCAGTGATAAGGCAGCCACCAATCTATCAAAAATGATTGTCAACACAGCGACAGTCATTCGTCAAGGAGAAATTCAAGAAGTACCTATCGATGACTTGGTAGTGGGTGACGTGGTTAAATTAAGCGCTGGAGATATGATTCCAGCAGATCTTCTTTTATTTGAGTCGCGCGATTTCTTTGTCCAACAGTCTGGCTTGACAGGCGAAAGTGATTCTGTTGAAAAATTGGCCGTGACCAAGGCAACAGTTCAACAATCTGATAGTCTGCTAGAAGCAGAAGCGCTCGCCTTTATGGGAACCAATGTCTTGTCTGGTAGTGCCAAGGCCGTGGTTTTGGCGGTTGGTGATGATACCATGATGGGAGCCATTGAGCAGACTCTAAACACCTATGACGAGCCTACTTCGTTTGAACGAGAGATGAATAGTATTTCTTGGCTCTTAATTCGCTTGATGTTGATCATGGTGCCTATCGTTTTCTTGTCCAATGGTTTAACAGATGGAGACTGGTTGGAAGCTGGTGTATTTGCTTTGAGTGTTGGTGTTGGCTTGACACCTGAGATGCTTCCTATGATTATTACCGCTAGCCTAGCAAAAGGCTCCATTATCATGGCTAAGGAAAAAGTGGTTATCAAGAAACTCAATGCTATACAGGACTTAGGGGCGATTGATATTTTGTGTACAGATAAGACAGGAACTCTAACCCAAGACGAAATTGTCCTTGAATATCCTTTGGATATACATGGAGATTTGGATTTGACCGTCTTGAGACGAGCTTATCTCAATTCTTATTTTCAAACGGGCTTGAAAAATTTGATGGACAGAGCCATCATCAAACGGACTGAAAAGGAAGCAAAAGAACACGATATCCTCCAAAATCTGGCTCAAACTTTTCAAAAAATAGATGAGCTTCCCTTTGATTTTGAACGTAGACGGATGAGTGTTATCGTTAAGGATGAACACGAAGTTGTTAGTTTGGTAACCAAGGGTGCCCTAGAGGAAATGTTGACGATTTCCAGTCATGCGGAATACCAAGGAGTGATTACTCCATTGACAGATGCTATTAGAGAAGAAATATTAGCGGAAGTACGACAACTAAATCAACAAGGTTTGCGTGTCTTGGGAGTGGCCTATAAGTCAGGTTTGAGGGAAGGTCATACCTATACAGTTGATGATGAAGGGGATATGATTCTAACTGGTTATTTAGCCTTCCTAGATCCTCCTAAACCATCTGCAGCACCAGCAATTAAGGCTCTGTTAGAACATGGGGTTCAAACAAAGATTTTGACGGGAGACAACGAAAAAGTTACCCAAGCAGTCTGTGAAAAGGTTGGTTTGGATATCAATCAGATGCTGTTAGGATCTGAAATTGATCAGATGAGTAATCAAGAATTGGCTCAAGCCGTGGAGGAGGTAACAGTCTTTGCCAAACTTTCTCCTGACCAAAAAGCAAGGATTATTTTGCAATTTAAGGCTAATGGTCATGCTGTAGGCTATATGGGGGATGGAATCAATGATGCTCCTTCTATGAAAGTTGCAGATGTGGGGATTTCTGTTGATACAGCAGTAGATATTGCCAAAGAAACAGCTGATGTTATCCTACTTGATAAGGATCTCATGGTTCTGGAAAAAGGACTTGTTGAAGGGCGTAAGGTCTATGCCAATATGACTAAATATATCAAAATGACAGTGAGTTCTAATTTTGGGAATATCTTATCCCTATTAGTCTCTGGAATCTTTTTACCATTTTTACCAATGGCACCAGTCCATTTGATTATCCTAAATCTAGTCTATGATTTGTCTTGTATTGCCTTGCCTTTTGACAAGGTGGATAAAGATTTTTTGAGAAATCCGCATACCTGGGAAGCTAAGTCCATCACACGTTTCATGGTTTGGATGGGGCCTATCTCTTCTGCCTTTGATATTTTGACCTTTATTTTGCTCTATTTTATCATTGTACCCATGACGACAGGTCAAGCCTATGTCCATGGAGCGGAGTCTGCCGTAGGATTTATTGTCTTGTTTCAGACAGGTTGGTTTATAGAGTCCATGTGGTCACAGACCATGGTTATTCATATGTTGCGTTCAGCTAAAATTCCCTTTTTACAAAGTCGTCCAGCTTGGCTAGTCCTTGTGACAACCTTATTGGCTGCAGCCTTTGTGACCTTCCTTCCCTACAGTCCACTCGCAATCCTACTTCATCTAACTCCTTTAAAACCGATTTATTTCATCTTTTTACTTTTCATCATTATTTTGTATATGATTAGTGTGACAATTGTGAAAAAAATCTATATCAAGAAATATCAAGAATGGCTGTAAATTTCATTTTGTCAAGAAAAAAGTACGAAAATAACGAAAAAAGTCAAAAAAATTTAAAAATAGGTCGCAAGTCGGATGTTTTTTATGGTATAATAGACTAAACTGATAGTAACATGTAGCGAAAGGGGTAGGTACATGATTAAAATTTATACAGTCTCAAGTTGTACTAGCTGTAAAAAAGCAAAAACCTGGCTCAATGCCCACCAGTTAAGTTATAAAGAACAAAACCTTGGTAAAGAAGGAATTACGAGAGAAGAATTACTGGATATTCTAACCAAAACAGATAACGGAATAGCCAGCATCGTTTCGTCTAAAAATCGCTATGCCAAAGCCCTTGGAGTGGATATTGAAGATTTGAGCGTCAATGAAGTTCTCAATCTGATTATGGAAACACCGAGAATTTTAAAGAGCCCAATTCTTGTAGATGAAAAACGCCTGCAAGTTGGCTATAAGGAAGACGATATTCGTGCCTTCCTACCACGCTCTGTCCGTAATGTAGAAAATGCAGAAGCACGTTTGCGTGCGGCTCTATAAACATCAAGGCTGGGAGCAATTCTCAGTCTTGTTCTATTTTAATCTGATTTAATCTGAAAAAGAAAGAAGAAAGAAATGAAAAAAATTGTTCTTGTTAGTCTAGCTTTCCTTTTTGTCCTGGCTGGTTGTGGGCAGAAAAAAGAAACTGCAACAGCTACAAAAACAGAAAAGGATACGCTTCAGTCGGCATTGCCAGTTATTGAAAATGCTGAGAAGAATACAGTTGTGACCAAGACTTTGGTCTTGCCCAAGTCAGATGATGGTAGCCAGCAAACCCAAACCATTACATACAAGGACAAAACTTTTTTGAGCTTAACGATTCAACAAAAACGTCCAGTTTCTGATGAGTTGAAGACTTATATCGACCAACATGGAGTGGAAGAAACTCAAAAAGCTCTTCTGGAGGCGGAGGAGAAGGATGAGTCTATCATAGAAGCTCGCAAATTAGCAGGATTTAAGCTTGAAACCAAACTATTGAGTGCAACAGAACTTCAAACAACGACTAGTTTTGATTTTCAAGTTTTGGATGTCAAGAAGGCTTCTCAGTTAGAATATTTGAAGAACATTGGTTTAGAAAATCTCTTGAAGAATGAACCAAGCAAATATATTTCAGACAGATTGGCAAATGGCGCGACAGAACAATAGAAAATCCAAATAAATAGACTACCTGAATTGTAGAACGTAAGGAATTATGCTATAATGGTACTATTCTAAGGAAAGAGGGTGTTAGAATGGGATTTACTGAAGAAACAGTACGTTTTAAATTGGACGATTCCAATAAAAAAGAAATTAGCGAAACTCTGACTGATGTTTATGCTTCGTTGAACGATAAGGGCTACAACCCGATTAACCAAATCGTAGGTTACGTATTGAGTGGAGACCCTGCCTACGTTCCTCGTTATAATAATGCACGAAATCAAATCCGTAAGTATGAGCGCGATGAAATCGTTGAAGAATTGGTCCGCTACTACCTTAAAGGACAAGGAGTCGATCTATAACCTATGAGAATTATGGGATTGGACGTCGGTTCAAAAACGGTAGGGGTGGCTATTAGCGATCCGCTTGGTTTTACAGCTCAAGGACTTGAAATCATCCAAATCAACGAGGAGCAAGGCCAATTTGGTTTTGACCGCGTTAAAGAGTTGGTTGATACTTACAAGGTGGAACGATTTGTAGTGGGCTTACCTAAAAATATGAACAATACAAGCGGACCGCGCGTGGAAGCTAGTCAGGCATACGGAGCAAAGTTAGAAGAGCTTTTTGATTTACCAGTAGACTATCAAGATGAACGCTTGACAACAGTTGCCGCAGAGCGCATGTTAATTGAGCAAGCAGATATTAGCCGTAACAAGCGCAAGAAAGTCATTGATAAGTTAGCAGCTCAGCTGATTTTACAAAATTATTTAGATAGAAAATTTTAATACAAAGGAGAGGCTATGTCACACGATCATAACCACGACCACGAAGAACGTGAATTAATCACACTAGTAGATGAGCAAGGAAACGAAACCTTGTTTGAAATCCTTTTGACGATTGATGGAAAAGAAGAATTTGGTAAAAACTATGTTCTTCTAGTACCAGTTAACGCAGAAGAAGACGAAGACGGACAAGTTGAAATCCAAGCTTACTCATTCATCGAAAACGAAGATGGAACAGAAGGCGAATTGCAACCAATCCCAGAAGACTCGGAAGACGAATGGAACATGATTGAAGAAGTCTTCAACAGCTTTATGGAGGAGTAAACACGTCCAGTGGACGTGTTTAGCCCTGCGCTAGAAATTAGAAACGCAGGCACATCCAGTGGATGTTTTTAGCCCAGTTCCTTAAAATAAGAGAGAACTGGTGTGTTCAGTGAACATTTTTACCCTGACGCTAAAAATAAAGACCGTAAGTAAGTCTGTTAGACTGTATCACCCCAACTCCTAGAAATTGGAAGAGTTGGAACGTCCGGTGGACGTTTTTAGCCTGACGCTAAAAAATAAAAACCGTCAGTAAGTTCGGGGGATATTTTTACCCCAAGTTAATATTCATAGTAGCTAGTGATTAGCTAACCAGGTAAGAGGTCGGGACGAAAATCCTGGCCTCGTTTTTGTTAGTTAGGAGACTTTATTGAGGCAGTTGATTGAACCTGTAATTAAGGAGATGTATATGTTTGAAGTAGAAGAATGGCTCCATAGTCGGATTGGTTTGAATTTTCGATCAGGTTTGGGCCGAATGCAACAAGCGGTGGATTTGTTGGGGAATCCCGAGAAGTCTTATCCTATTATCCATGTAACCGGGACTAATGGAAAAGGATCTACCATTGCTTTTATGAGGGAGTTATTTATGGAGCATGGCAAAAAAGTTGCGACTTTTACCTCCCCTCATATCGTCTCTATCAATGACCGAATCTGCATTAATGGACAACCTATAGCTGATGCAGACTTCATCCGTTTGGCTAATCAGGTCAAGGAGATGGAGAAAACGCTTCTGCAAACCCATGATCAGTTGTCCTTTTTTGAATTGCTGACCTTGATTGCTTTTCTTTATTTTAGAGAGCAAGAGGTGGATTTGGTTTTATTAGAAGTGGGAATTGGCGGCTTACTTGACACGACTAATGTGGTAACTGGAGAGATTGCTGTCATCACCTCTATCGGACTTGACCATCAGGAGACTCTGGGTGACAGTATAGCAGCAATTGCAGAGCAGAAAGCTGGTATTTTTAAGGCTGGTAAAAAGGCAGTGATTGCTAAGTTGCCTTCAGAAGCTAGGCTTGTTTGTCAGAAAAAAGCAGACTCTTTAGCTGTTGACCTTTATCAGGCAGGTCGGGATTTTTCAATGCTGAATGGGAATTTTTTAAGCTCTTTGGCTAACCTTTCACAGTTGAAAATAGGTTTAGAAGGAGCTTATCAGCAGGAAAATGCGGCCTTGGCGCTACAAACGTTTCTTCTCTTTATGAGAGAAGGAAAGGAAGCTGTTGATGAACAGGTTGTAAGACAGGCTTTGGAGCAGACCCATTGGGCTGGGCGTTTGGAGCGTATTCGTCCTCAGATTTACTTGGACGGTGCTCATAACCTTCCTGCCTTGGCTCGCTTGGTTGAGTTTATTAAAGAAAAAGAGCAGGAAGGTTATCGTCCTCAAATCCTATTTGGAGCCTTGAAACGGAAGGATTATCAAGGGATGTTGGCTTATCTGACTGAAAAATTGTCTCAGGTGGAACTCAAGGTGACCGGCTTTGACTATCAAGGTTCTTTGGATGAAACAGATGTAACAGGTTACGATATAGTTCCTTCTTACCGAGAATTTATTAGCAATTTTGAAGCAAGAGCAGGTGCCCAGGATTTGTTGTTCGTTACAGGGTCTCTCTATTTTATCTCAGAAGTACGGGGCTACTTGCTGACCCATGAGCAGATGAATTGACCTCCTTTTTTGAACTTGTTATACTAGGGAAACTACTAGTTAGAGGGAAAAAATTCTGTAAATTGGTAGCAGAAAGGAAATTTATCATGAAATTAAAAAGATTCACACTTTCTCTTGCTTCTCTAGCAAGTCTTAGTCTTTTAGTAGCTTGTTCACAAAGAGCACAACAAGTTCAACAACCAGCAACTCACTCGCAAACACAACAAACTCAGCAATCACAATCTGCTGCTTCATCTTCTACAGAAAATAGCAGCCAGGCAGCAACAAGTTCTTCACAAAATGCTCCTGAGGCTCAACCAACTGATATTGATGGAACCTATACCGGTCAGGACGAGGGAGACCGTATCACTTTAGTGGTAACTGGTACAACGGGCACCTGGACACAGGTAGAAACTGACGGAGATCAAGAAATCAAGCAGGTTAGCTTCGATGCCGCTAATCAACGCATGATTATTGGGGATGATGTCAAGATTTATGCAATTAATGGCAATCAGATGATTATTGACGATAGGGATAGAGAAGCGTCTGATCGCATTGTTTTATCAAAATAGACTGGAAGGAGACTGGTTTTGTCAGTCTCTTTTGCTTTTACTCAGAAAAATGATTATAAATACTTGCCTTCTACCGAATACCTGCGTTATACTAGTATCATACTCAATGAAAATCAAAGAGCAAACTAGGAAGCTAGCCGCAGGCTGTACTTAAGTACGGCAAGGTGAAGCTGACTTTGATTGTGGTTTGAATTCGAAGAGTATCAATTACCTGTTTTTAGCATTCAAACTATCAAGGAGGGGATATGAAATATAGGAAATTTCAATTATTGATGTCCAAGTATGGCTTTAGTCTTTCGATTATGCTGCTTGAACTGTGTCTTGTTTTTGGTCTCTTTCTTTATTTAGGGCGGATGGCCCCTATTTTATGGATTATTGTCTTAATCTTTATGAGTATGGCGACCATTGTCGCTATTGTCAACCGTTCCATGACACCTGATAGTAAAGTAATGTGGTTAGTGGTAACTTTTGTTCCTGTCATCGGACCCTTGCTCTATCTGATGTTTGGTGAAAGGCGATTGTCCAAAAAAGAAATCAAGCAGTTGGACAAACTTGGTTCTATGCATTTTCGGGAGGATAACAGTAAAGCTCTCCGCCAGAAATTGAAGGAAGATGATAAGGCGGCTTACGGAGTTATCAAATCTTTGCTAAGTATGGATAGCAATGCCGATGTCTATGATCGAACAGATTCACAATTCTTTTCTTCGGGTGAAAGCATGTGGCAACATATGTTGGAAGACCTCAAGAAAGCTGAGAAATTTATCTTTCTAGAGTACTATATTGTCGAAGAAGGTTTGATGTGGAATAGCATACTAGATATACTAGAGCAAAAGGCAGCTCAGGGTGTAGAGGTCAAGATGCTCTATGATGATATCGGCTGTATGGCGACTTTGCCTGGAGACTATACTATTCAACTTCGTAGTCGAGGAATTGAAGCCCATAAGTTTAACAAGGTGATTCCTCGTTTGACGGTGGCTTACAACAATCGGGACCATCGTAAAATCCTTGTCATAGATGGTCAGGTAGCCTATACAGGAGGCATTAACTTAGCCGATGAGTACATCAATCATATAGAACGCTTTGGCTATTGGAAGGACAGTGGGATTCGCTTAGATGGCCCTGGTGTCAAGGCTCTAACCCGTCTTTTTTTGATGACTTGGTACATCAATCGTGGGGAAATCAGCGATTTTGACCAGTATCACCTGGAAAATCAGCCTTGTTCTGGCCAAGGGCTCTGCATTCCTTACGGTAGTGGACCCAAGCCCATCTTCCGTACTCAAGTAGGGAAAAAAGTTTATCAAAGTTTGATTAATCAGGCTACTGATTCAGTCTATATCACAACACCCTATTTGATTATTGACTATGATTTAACTGAGAGTATTAAAAATGCAGCCATGAGGGGTGTTGATGTCCGCATCGTGACTCCTTTCATTCCGGATAAAAAATTAATCCAGCTCATAACAAGAGGAGCCTATCCGGATCTTTTGTCAGCAGGAGTCAGGATTTTTGAGTATAGTCCAGGCTTTATCCACAGTAAACAAATCCTAGTGGACAAGGACTTTGCTGCAGTTGGAACGATTAATTTAGATTATAGAAGTTTGCTTCATCACTATGAAGATGCAGTTTTGCTATATAAAACGGCATCAATCACAGAGATTCAAAAAGATTTTGAGGAGATTTTTTCAGTATCTCAAGAAATTTTCCCTCATACGATAAAAAATAGCTGGTATCAAAAATTGATTAAGGAAATTGCCCAGTTATTTGCCCCAATCTTATAAGAAATCTAGGACTTAGGACACAACCCAGTCCTATTTTTCTTGCCTTTTACGAATAGAAAGATAGAGGGGGAATGATGCTGACTCAGAAAGAATTGGATTATATCATGTCATTTAAACAGACGCATTTACACCGATTTCGGGAAATTGAAACCTTTGTGAAACTATGCAAAAAATCACTCAAACAGCCATCGCAAGCTGACAATTTTAGGTCTTTTTGATATACTAAGACAGATAAATTGAATAGGAGAAACGACATGGCTGTATATGGCAGAATCGAAGAAGTATCCGAAACGATACAGAGTAATGACATTGAAAATAGATTGGATAGGAACCTTGAATCTCATGTAGAAAAAGAAGAACAGGTAGCTTTCCCGTTTTTCAGACTCATCATTGGAAGTACGATTGCAACGTTTTTTTCTGTGGTGATACCTTTACTTTTAGATATGGTAAGTCCCTCTCAGGCGCAGGATTTGTATATAGGGTGGGCTTGGCATCAGGGAGGACAGCTCTACAGTAGCTATTATGCTAGTCACGGTCTTATTTATTACTTGCTACTTTACATCACCCAAGGAGGCATTCTTTTTGCCTTGGTAGAATGGCTAGCCCTCTTAGGAGGAGGTTATTTCCTCTTTTCTTCAACTGACTATCTGACGGGACAAAGGGAGCAAGCCAAGCAACTCTTAACCATATTTTATATTTTGGTATCCGGTCTCGGTTTTGGAGGAGGATATGCTACGATTTTAGCTTTGCCATTTCTGTTTGCAGGATTTTCGTTCATAGCAGCTTATCTATCAAATCCTAACCATGACAAGGGATTTCTACGTCTGGGGATTTTCTTGGCCCTATCATTTTTCATAGAGCCTCTTACAAGTCTTTTCTTTATTGCAGTAGTAACGATTGGTTTATTTGTCTTTAATGTTGGGCATGGCCGCCTTGCTCATGGAGTTTATCAGTTTTTTGCAGCAGCACTTGGCTTTTCTCTCATCTTTTACCCAGTAGGATATTATGTTCTTGCTTCAGGTGGTTTTGGAGAGGCTCTAGGGAGTCTTTTATATCCGATTGATTCCCTTCAGGTCTTGAATCCTCAACTAATGGATAATGTTGTATTCTATGGTTTGTTGACCTTTGGTTTAGGAGCTCTCTTCCTTGTTTTTCTAGGATTGTTCCAATCAAAGGCATCAAGATTATATGTTATTTCAGTACCAGCTAGTTTTACTTTCTTATTTGTATTAGCCTTGTTGCTTTTTTCTCAAGAACCTCTTCACGGTTCGCGTTTGATTCTAATCCTTCCATTTTTACTCCTTCTTTTGATGACCAGTATTCGTGGGAAACATTCAGCTAGAGGAGCTCGTCGTCGGAGAAGAGAGGAAGTTCCTACTCTATGGAAAAAATTCATGAAAGGGAATCTCTACTTACCGATCCTAGTGGTGGTTTATCTGATTGCAATTCCTTTTGTAGCTCGTTTTGTCTTGCATCCAGCTTCTTATAGAGAACAACATCAAGTGGTAGATAGAGTCAAACAAGAGACGAGTGATGGTGACCAAATCTATATTTGGGATTCACATGTTCAGATGTATAAAGAAAGCCAGCGTTTGGCTGGATCCATGTTCCCATCGCCTCTTCTTTACACGAGTACAGAAGAGAATAAAACTAGTTTACTCAATGACTTGAAAGAAAACCAACCTAAGGTGATTGTGGTGAACGATAAGGTAGCAGTCTGGTCTGAAGTGGAGACACTCTTAAAAGAAAATTACCAACCAGTAAAGACTGATTACTCAGAGTTTAAAGTCTATAAAATTAAATAACTAAATCAATATCTTGTGTATTTTTAAAAATTTTAGGATTTTTAACACAAGATATTGATTTTTCTTTTTAGAGTGGTATAATACTTTTTAGAAAGAACATTTTAGAAAAGAGCATGCATATGATTGCACTAGAAGAAAAAATTACAATTTTGCCAACTCTCTTCGTTGAAAAACGAGATGGGAGACGTGTTGTATTTGATGTGGACAAGATTGACAAGGCTCTCCACAAGGCGGCTGACAAGGTTATGGATGTGACACCCCTGGTCGAAAAACGCCTCAATGCTCTGACCGAGCGAATTGTCACAGAAATTCATAGTCGCTTTCCACAGGGGGTTAAGATTTACGAAATTCAAAATATCGTAGAACATGAACTCCTTGAAGCCAAAGAATATGCGCTAGCTGAGGAGTATATTACTTATCGGACACAAAGGGATTTTGAGCGTTCAAAAGCGACAGATATCAACTTTAGCATCCATAAACTTCTCAACAAAGACCAGGCCGTTGTCAATGAAAATGCTAATAAAGACAGCGATGTCTTTAATACCCAGCGTGATTTGACGGCGGGGATTGTTGGGAAATCAATCGGACTGCAAATGCTCCCTAAGCACGTAGCCAATGCCCACCAAAAGGGGGATATCCACTATCATGATTTGGATTATAGCCCCTACACACCTATGACTAACTGCTGTTTGATTGATTTTAAAGGTATGTTGGAGAATGGCTTTAAGATTGGAAATGCAGAGGTAGAAAGTCCCAAGTCTATCCAGACTGCGACAGCTCAGATTTCTCAAATTATCGCCAACGTTGCTTCTAGCCAGTACGGTGGCTGTTCAGCTGACCGTATCGATGAAGTTTTGGCGCCTTATGCAGAGAAGAATTACCAAAAACACCTCAAGGATGCGGAAGAATGGGTCTTACCTGACAAACGGGAAGATTACGCTTGGAAGAAAACGCAAAAGGACATCTATGATGCCATGCAATCTCTCGAGTATGAAATCAATACTCTCTTCACTTCAAATGGGCAAACACCTTTTACTTCACTAGGTTTTGGTCTGGGAACCAATCGTTTTGAGCGTGAAATTCAAAAAGCTATCTTGAACATCCGAATCAAGGGACTTGGTTCAGAACACCGCACAGCTATCTTCCCTAAACTTATCTTCACGCTTAAAAGAGGACTCAACTTAGAAGAAGGGACTCCCAACTACGACATTAAGCAGTTGGCTCTTGAGTGTGCAACCAAGCGGATGTACCCAGATGTCTTGTCTTATGATAAGATTATCGAATTGACAGGTTCCTTCAAGGTTCCGATGGGATGTCGTTCATTCCTTCAAGGATGGAAGGATGAAAATGGAGTTGAAGTTAACTCTGGCCGTATGAATCTAGGGGTGGTGACGGTCAATCTTCCTCGTATTGCCCTTGAGTCTGAAGGTGATATGAATAAGTTCTGGGAAATCTTTAACGAGCGGATGAACATTGCAGAAGATGCTCTAGTTTATCGTGTCGAACGGACCAAGGAAGCAACACCAGCAAATGCTCCTATCCTTTATCAATACGGTGCTTTTGGTCATCGTCTAGGTAAAGAAGAAAGCGTTGACCAGCTCTTTAAGAATCGTCGTGCGACAGTTTCACTAGGCTATATCGGTTTGTACGAAGTAGCGACAGTTTTCTTTGGTAACAGCTGGGAAAGTAATCCAGATGCTAAGGAATTCACGCTAGACATCATTCGCGATATGAAACGCCGTGTAGAAGAGTGGTCAGATCAATATGGCTATCATTTCTCTATCTACTCAACACCATCTGAAAGTTTGACAGACCGTTTTTGTCGACTAGATACAGACAAGTTTGGCTCTATTCCTGATATTACAGATAAGGAATACTACACCAACTCTTTCCACTACGATGTTCGTAAAAATCCAACACCGTTTGAAAAATTGGATTTTGAGAAAGTCTATCCAGAAGCAGGTGCGTCGGGTGGTTTCATCCATTATTGTGAGTATCCAGTCCTTCAGCAAAATCCAAAGGCCTTGGAAGCTGTCTGGGACTATGCCTATGACCGTGTGGGCTATCTTGGGACCAATACACCAATTGACCGTTGCTACAAGTGTGACTTTGAAGGGGATTTTGAACCAACTGAGAGAGGATTTGCTTGTCCTAACTGTGGCAATAGCGACCCTAAAACAGTAGACGTTGTTAAACGGACTTGTGGCTATTTAGGTAATCCTCAAGCGAGACCGATGGTCAATGGGCGTCACAAGGAAATCGCAGCGCGTGTCAAACACATGAATGGTTCAACGATTAAAATAGCTGGCCATCAAGTAACAAATTAGAAAGAACTGAAATGGGAAAATATCAATTAGATGATAAGGGACGTGCACAAGTGACCCGTTATCACGAGAAACACTCTAAAGGTGGAGCTGGTAAGAAAGAACACTTGCTCAACCTCAGAGAACAATTTTTAAATAAGAATAAGAAGAAATAAAAGTGAGAGTCAGCTCTCGCTTTTCTCTTAGTGGGAGGTAAGGATGGAATTACGCAGACCAAGTTTAGCAGATAAAGAAACAGTTTTAGAGATGATGGAAGAGTTTGAAAAATATCAGTCGCCTCACGACGGTGGTTTCTGGGATACAGAAAATTTTTCTTATGAGGAATGGTTGGAAAGTAATCAGAATCAGGAAATGGGGATTAATTTGACTGAAGGATGGGTTCCCGCAATTCAGTTAGTAGCTTTTTCTGTGAAAGGTAAAGCAATTGGATTTCTTAATCTCCGGTTGCGCCTCAGTAACTTTTTACTAGAAGAAGGTGGCCACATTGGCTACTCCATTCGTCCATCAGAAAGAGGCAAGGGTTATGCTAAGGAAACTCTCCGTCAGGGCTTGCAAGTTGCTAAGGAAAAGAATATCAAGAAAGCTCTGGTGACCTGTAGCGTGAATAATCCTGCTAGCAGAGCAGTCATTTTAGCAAATGGTGGGCTCCTTGAGGATGTTCGTGATGGTGTAGAGCGTTATTGGATAGAGGTAGCGAATGAATAATCCAAAACCACAAGAATGGAAAAGCGAGGAACTCAGTCAAGGGCGTATCATTGACTACAAGGCTTTTAACTTTGTGGATGGAGAAGGTGTGCGGAATTCCCTCTATGTATCAGGCTGCATGTTTCACTGTGAGGGGTGCTATAATGTAGCTACCTGGTCCTTCAATGCTGGCATTCCCTATACAGCAGAATTAGAAGAACAGATCATGGCAGACCTTGCCCAGCCCTATGTTCAAGGATTGACCTTGCTGGGAGGGGAACCTTTTCTCAATACTGGCATTCTTTTGCCACTCGTGAAGCGTATTCGGAAAGAATTGCCAGATAAGGATATCTGGTCCTGGACGGGCTATACATGGGAAGAAATGATGTTGGAAACTCCAGATAAACTGGAACTATTGTCGTTAATTGACATCCTTGTCGATGGACGGTATGACCGAACTAAGAGAAATCTCATGCTCCAGTTTCGAGGTTCGTCCAATCAACGCATCATCGATGTGCAAAAATCACTCAAAAGTGGGCAAGTAGTGATTTGGGACAAGCTCAATGATGGAAAAGAAAGCTATGAACAGGTGAAGAGAGAGTGAAGAAAAAAGACTTAATAGAAGAACTGGTCTCAGAAATAAAAGCAGGAAAAGTCAAGACACTGGGAATATACGGTCATGGTGCTTCAGGTAAATCGACCTTTGCAGAGGAATTGTACCAAGCTTTAGATTCTACTACAGTAAATTTGCTAGAAACAGATCCTTATATCACCTCTGGACGCCATCTGGTAGTACCAAAGGACGCGCCGAATCAAAAGGTGACAGCCTGTCTTCCAGTGGCGCATGAACTGACGAGTTTGCAGCGAGATATTCTGGCCTTACAGGCGGGTATGGATATCTTAACAATTGAAGAACCTTGGAAGGCTAGTGAGGTCTTGTCTGGAGCAAAACCAATTCTGATTGTCGAAGGGATGTCTGTTGGCTTTTTACCCAAAGAACTCTTTGACAAAACTATCTGTTTCTACACGGATGAGGACACCGAATTAAAGTGGCGCCTAGCTCGAGATACGACTGTGAGAAATCGTGATGCATCCTTTATATTGGCTAGTCATCAGATGAGACGGGAGCAGTATCTGCAATACTATAAAGAAACTGAGTCTAAGGCGGATATCTTAGTGGACCAATCAGAAGGCAAACTTGAGCTCAAGAGAACTCAATTTATATAGAAGAAAATCCCTAATTCTAGAAAGAAAAAATAGGAAAACATTTTCATGTTAAAAATTTTAAAAAACAGCAACAAATCCCTTGCAATCGCAGGGGCTTTGTGTTATTCTATTATGGTGCTGTAAATTACAGCCTTAGCTTTGATGCAAGAGGTTGCGACACGCTCGGTTGCATTGCCACGCAACACCGCGTCGGTTTTCTTGTGGAGCTAGCCTATTATCTTAAATAGACGAAAAGGAGAAAAAGATGGCAAACAAAAAAATCCGTATCCGTTTGAAAGCTTACGAACACCGTACGCTTGACACAGCGGCTGCAAAAATCGTAGAATCAGCTACTCGTACAGGTGCACAAGTTGCGGGTCCAATCCCACTTCCAACTGAACGTAGCCTCTACACAATCATTCGTGCGACTCACAAATACAAAGACTCTCGCGAACAATTTGAAATGCGTACACACAAACGTTTGATCGATATCGTTAACCCAACTCAAAAAACAGTTGATGCTTTGATGAAATTGGATCTTCCAAGTGGTGTAAACGTAGAAATCAAACTTTAATCTAAAGCTTGATATCTTGAGCATAAAAAACGCTCGTTAAAAACTTTTTGAATAAAAATATAGAAAAGGAACTATTTTCTCATGACAAAAGGAATCTTAGGGAAAAAAGTGGGAATGACTCAAATCTTCACTGAAGCTGGCGAATTGATCCCTGTAACAGTTATTGAAGCAACTCCAAACGTTGTTCTTCAAGTTAAAACTGTTGAAACAGACGGATACAACGCTATCCAAGTTGGTTTTGATGACAAACGCGAAGTATTGAGCAACAAACCTGCTAAAGGACATGTAGCGAAAGCTAACACGGCTCCTAAGCGCTTCATTCGTGAATTCAAAAACGTTGAAGGCTTGGAAGTTGGTGCTGAAATCACAGTTGAAACATTCGCAGCTGGAGACGTTGTTGACGTAACTGGTACTTCTAAAGGTAAAGGTTTCCAAGGTGTTATCAAGCGCCACGGACAATCACGTGGACCAATGGCTCACGGTTCTCGTTACCACCGTCGTCCAGGTTCTATGGGACCTGTTGCACCTAACCGCGTATTCAAAGGTAAAAACCTTGCAGGACGTATGGGTGGTGACCGCGTAACAATTCAAAACCTTGAAGTTGTACAAGTTGTTCCAGAAAAGAACGTTATCCTTATCAAAGGTAACGTACCAGGTGCTAAGAAATCTCTTATCACTATCAAGTCAGCAGTTAAAGCTGGTAAATAATAAGGAAAGGGGAATACAGTCAAAATGGCAAATGTAACATTATTCGACCAAACTGGTAAACAAGCTGGCGAAGTTGTTCTTAACGATGCAATCTTTGGTATCGAACCAAACCAATCTGTTGTGTTTGATGTGATCATCAGCCAACGTGCTAGCCTTCGTCAAGGAACTCACGCAGTTAAAAACCGCTCAGCTGTTTCAGGTGGCGGACGCAAACCATGGCGTCAAAAAGGAACTGGACGTGCTCGTCAAGGTTCTATCCGCTCTCCACAATGGCGTGGTGGTGGAATCGTCTTCGGACCAACTCCACGTAGCTATGCGTACAAACTTCCTCAAAAAGTTCGTCGCCTTGCGCTTAAATCTGTTTACTCAGAAAAAGTTGCTGAAAATAAATTTGTAGCCGTTGATTCTCTTGAATTTACAGCTCCAAAAACTGCTGAATTTGCAAAAGTTCTTGCAGCTTTGAGCATCGATTCTAAAGTCCTTGTTATTCTTGAAGAAGGAAACGAATTCGCAGCTCTCTCAGCTCGTAACCTTCCAAACGTGAAAGTTGCGACTGCTACAACTGCAAGTGTTCTTGACATCGCAAATAGTGACAAACTTCTTGTTACTCAAGCAGCTATCTCTAAAATCGAGGAGGTTCTTGCATAATGAATTTGTATGATGTTATCAAAAAACCTGTAATCACTGAAAGCTCAATGGCTCAACTTGAAGCAGGAAAATATGTATTTGAAGTTGACACTCGTGCACACAAACTTTTGATCAAGCAAGCTGTTGAAGCTGCTTTCGAAGGTGTTAAAGTTGCAAATGTTAACACAATCAACGTAAAACCAAAAGCTAAACGTGTTGGACGTTACACTGGTTTTACTAACAAAACTAAAAAAGCTATCATCACACTTACAGCTGATTCTAAAGCAATCGAGTTGTTTGCTGCTGAAGCTGAATAATCTAAGGAGGAAATATCGTGGGAATTCGTGTTTATAAACCAACAACAAACGGTCGCCGTAATATGACTTCTTTGGATTTCGCTGAAATCACAACAAGCACTCCTGAAAAATCATTGCTTGTTGCATTGAAGAGCAAGGCTGGTCGTAACAACAACGGTCGTATCACAGTTCGTCACCAAGGTGGTGGACACAAACGTTTCTACCGTTTGGTTGACTTCAAACGTAACAAAGACAATGTTGAAGCAGTTGTTAAAACAATCGAGTACGATCCAAACCGTTCTGCAAACATCGCTCTTGTACACTACACTGACGGTGTGAAAGCATACATCATCGCTCCAAAAGGTCTTGAAGTAGGTCAACGTATCGTTTCAGGTCCAGAAGCAGATATCAAAGTCGGAAACGCTCTTCCACTTGCTAACATCCCAGTTGGTACTTTGATCCACAACATCGAGTTGAAACCAGGTCGTGGTGGTGAATTGGTACGTGCTGCTGGAGCATCTGCTCAAGTATTGGGTTCTGAAGGTAAATACGTTCTTGTTCGTCTTCAATCAGGTGAAGTTCGTATGATTCTTGGAACTTGTCGTGCTACAGTTGGTGTTGTCGGAAACGAACAACATGGACTTGTAAACCTTGGTAAAGCAGGACGTAGCCGTTGGAAAGGTATCCGCCCAACAGTTCGTGGTTCTGTAATGAACCCTAACGATCACCCACACGGTGGTGGTGAAGGTAAAGCACCAGTTGGTCGTAAAGCACCATCTACTCCATGGGGCAAACCTGCTCTTGGTCTTAAAACTCGTAACAAGAAAGCGAAATCTGACAAACTTATCGTTCGTCGTCGCAACGAGAAATAATATTAAACTAGTCGCTTAAGCAACTAGTAAATCCGCCAGCTCGGTAGCGCTGCTTGTGAGCGCAAGCCGCTGTGGTACAACATTTAAAGGAGAAAATATAAAAATGGGACGCAGTCTTAAAAAAGGACCTTTCGTCGATGAGCATTTGATGAAAAAAGTTGAAGCTCAAGCTAACGACGAAAAGAAAAAAGTTATTAAAACTTGGTCACGTCGTTCAACGATCTTCCCAAGTTTCATTGGTTACACTATCGCAGTTTATGACGGACGTAAACACGTACCTGTTTACATCCAAGAAGACATGGTAGGTCACAAACTTGGTGAATTTGCACCAACTCGTACTTACAAAGGTCACGCTGCAGACGACAAGAAAACACGTAGAAAATAAGGAGAACATAAATGGCAGAAATTACTTCAGCTAAAGCAATGGCTCGTACAGTACGTGTTTCACCTCGTAAATCACGTCTTGTTCTTGATAACATCCGTGGTAAAAGCGTAGCCGATGCAATCGCAATCTTGACATTCACTCCAAACAAAGCTGCTGAAATCATCTTGAAAGTTTTGAACTCAGCTGTAGCTAACGCTGAAAACAACTTTGGTTTGGATAAAGCTAACTTGGTAGTATCTGAAGCATTCGCAAACGAAGGACCAACTATGAAACGTTTCCGTCCACGTGCGAAAGGTTCAGCTTCACCAATCAACAAACGTACAGCTCACATCACTGTAGCTGTTGCAGAAAAATAAGGAGGTAAAATCGTGGGTCAAAAAGTACATCCAATTGGTATGCGTGTCGGCATCATCCGTGATTGGGATGCCAAATGGTATGCTGAAAAAGAATACGCGGATTACCTTCATGAAGATCTTGCAATCCGTAAATTCGTTCAAAAAGAACTTGCTGACGCAGCAGTTTCAACTATCGAAATCGAACGCGCAGTAAACAAAGTTAACGTTTCACTTCACACTGCTAAACCAGGTATGGTTATCGGTAAAGGTGGTGCTAACGTTGATGCACTCCGTGCGAAACTTAACAAATTGACTGGAAAACAAGTACACATCAACATCATCGAAATCAAACAACCTGATTTGGATGCTCACCTTGTAGGTGAAGGAATTGCTCGTCAATTGGAGCAACGTGTTGCTTTCCGTCGTGCACAAAAACAAGCAATCCAACGTGCAATGCGTGCTGGAGCTAAAGGAATCAAAACTCAAGTATCAGGTCGTTTGAACGGTGCAGATATCGCCCGTGCTGAAGGATACTCTGAAGGAACTGTTCCACTTCACACACTTCGTGCAGATATCGATTACGCTTGGGAAGAAGCAGATACTACATACGGTAAACTTGGTGTTAAAGTATGGATCTACCGTGGTGAAGTTCTTCCAGCTCGCAAAAACACTAAAGGAGGTAAATAACCAATGTTAGTACCTAAACGTGTTAAACACCGTCGTGAATTCCGTGGAAAAATGCGCGGTGAAGCAAAAGGTGGAAAAGAAGTAGCATTCGGTGAATACGGTCTTCAAGCTACAACTAGCCACTGGATCACTAACCGCCAAATCGAAGCTGCTCGTATCGCCATGACTCGTTACATGAAACGTGGTGGTAAAGTTTGGATTAAAATCTTCCCACACAAATCATACACTGCTAAAGCTATCGGTGTGCGTATGGGATCTGGTAAAGGGGCACCTGAAGGTTGGGTAGCACCAGTTAAACGTGGTAAAGTGATGTTCGAAATCGCTGGTGTATCTGAAGAGATCGCTCGCGAAGCGCTTCGTCTTGCTAGCCACAAATTGCCAGTTAAATGTAAATTCGTAAAACGTGAAGCAGAATAAGGAGAAGGCATGAAACTTAATGAAGTAAAAGAATTTGTTAAAGAACTTCGTGGTCTTTCTCAAGAAGAACTCGCGAAGCGCGAAAACGAATTGAAAAAAGAATTGTTTGAACTTCGTTTCCAAGCTGCTACTGGTCAATTGGAACAAACAGCTCGCTTGAAAGAAGTTAAAAAACAAATCGCTCGTATCAAAACAGTTCAATCTGAAGCGAAATAATAGACTAGGGAAGGAGAAATTTCAATGGAACGCAATAATCGTAAAGTTCTTGTTGGACGTGTTGTATCTGACAAAATGGACAAGACAATCACAGTTGTAGTTGAAACAAAACGTAACCACCCAGTCTATGGTAAACGTATTAACTACTCTAAAAAATACAAAGCTCATGATGAAAACAATGTTGCCAAAGAAGGCGATATCGTACGTATCATGGAAACTCGCCCGCTTTCAGCTACAAAACGTTTCCGTCTTGTAGAAGTTGTTGAAGAAGCGGTCATCATCTAATCAAACCTGAAAGGAGAAAACTGAAATGATTCAAACAGAAACTCGTTTGAAAGTCGCAGACAACAGCGGTGCTCGCGAAATCTTGACTATCAAAGTTCTTGGTGGTTCAGGACGTAAATTTGCAAACATCGGTGATGTTATCGTGGCATCTGTAAAACAAGCTACTCCTGGTGGTGCGGTTAAAAAAGGTGACGTTGTTAAAGCAGTTATCGTTCGTACTAAATCAGGTGCTCGTCGTGCTGATGGTTCATACATCAAATTTGACGAAAACGCAGCAGTTATCATCCGTGAAGACAAAACTCCTCGCGGAACACGGATCTTTGGCCCAGTTGCACGTGAATTGCGTGAAGGTGGCTTCATGAAGATCGTGTCACTTGCTCCAGAAGTACTTTAATTTTTAGAAACAAACTAGTCCCCTGGATTTACCTCCAGGGTGCCCTTATGGGCGTAAGAAAAATCAAGGAGAAACCTAATGTTTGTAAAAAAAGGCGACAAAGTTCGCGTAATCGCTGGTAAAGATAAGGGAACAGAAGCTGTTGTCCTTACTGCCCTTCCAAAAGTAAACAAAGTTATCGTTGAAGGTGTTAACGTCGTTAAGAAACACCAACGTCCAACTAACGAGCTTCCTCAAGGTGGGATCATCGAAAAAGAAGCAGCTATCCACGTATCAAACGTTCAAGTTTTGGACAAAAATGGTGTAGCTGGTCGTGTTGGTTACAAATTTGTAGACGGTAAAAAAGTTCGCTACAACAAAAAATCAGGCGAAGTGCTTGATTAATCACGAAGGAAAGGAGAAGTATAATGGCAAATCGTTTAAAAGAAAAATATCTTAATGAAGTAGTTCCTGCTTTGACAGAACAATTCAACTACTCATCAGTGATGGCTGTGCCTAAAGTAGATAAGATCGTTTTGAACATGGGTGTTGGTGAAGCTGTATCAAACGCTAAAAGCCTTGAAAAAGCTGCTGAAGAATTGGCACTTATCTCAGGTCAAAAACCACTTATCACTAAAGCTAAAAAATCAATCGCCGGCTTCCGTCTTCGTGAAGGTGTTGCGATCGGTGCAAAAGTTACCCTTCGTGGTGAACGTATGTACGAATTCTTGGATAAATTGGTTTCAGTTTCACTTCCACGTGTACGTGACTTCCACGGTGTTCCAACAAAATCATTTGATGGACGCGGAAACTACACACTTGGTGTGAAAGAACAATTGATCTTCCCAGAAATCAACTTCGATGACGTTGACAAAACTCGTGGTCTTGACATCGTTATCGTAACAACTGCTAACACTGACGAAGAGTCACGTGCATTGCTTACAGGCCTTGGAATGCCTTTTGCAAAATAATATAGGAGGTAAATCTAATGGCTAAAAAATCAATGATTGCTAAGAACAAACGTCCAGCGAAGTTCTCTACTCAAGCTTATACTCGTTGTGAAAAATGTGGTCGTCCACATTCAGTTTACCGCAAATTTAAACTTTGCCGTGTTTGCTTCCGTGAATTAGCTTACAAAGGACAAATCCCTGGTGTAACAAAAGCATCTTGGTAATTTAAGATATCAAGGGCGTCAAAACTCTAAGTGAAAATAGGAAACTTGACGAAGAAACTGAAGTTTCTAGGAAAGTTTATCTTTTTCACACAGAGTTTAGCCCGGGTTCAGTTGGGCTTGCCAATTTGAACACGAGCTACAGCTTTGGCAAAAAAGACCAATTTTCTTTGGAGCATCGCTCCTGCATCAAATTGCCTATTTTTGCTCTTGCTGTTACGCTCTTTGTATCATGTATTAACTAGCAAGTGCAACTTGCAAACTACTAGTAAGAGGAGAAAAACAAAATGGTTATGACTGACCCAATCGCAGACTTCCTAACTCGTATTCGTAATGCTAACCAAGCTAAACACGAAGTACTTGAAGTACCTGCATCAAACATCAAAAAAGGGATTGCTGAAATCCTTAAACGCGAAGGTTTTGTAAAAAACGTTGAAATCATCGAAGATGACAAACAAGGCATCATCCGTGTATTCCTTAAATACGGACCAAACGGTGAAAAAGTTATCACTAACTTGAAACGTGTTTCTAAACCAGGACTTCGCGTCTACAAAAAACGTGAAGACCTTCCAAAAGTTCTTAACGGACTTGGAATTGCTATCCTTTCAACTTCTGAAGGTTTGCTCACTGATAAAGAAGCACGCCAAAAGAATGTTGGTGGAGAAGTTATCGCTTACGTTTGGTAATATTTAGCTCCCAATTTCTTTGTGACTCTTCGTTATCGTCTCTTGCCTAACCCAAAGTTATGCCTGCGAGACGATGCCTAGATTCACTTTGAAATTGAAACCTAAATGTTCCTTTAGATCGAGGAATCGATTTAACCCCGTGAAAACTGGCCGTTTAGGCCTGACAATCTAACAGGAGAAAATAAACATGTCACGTATTGGTAATAAAGTTATCGTGTTGCCTGCTGGTGTAGAAATCACTAACAATGACAACGTTGTAACTGTAAAAGGACCTAAAGGAGAACTTACTCGTGAGTTCTCAAAAGATATTGAAATCCGTGTGGAAGGTAGTGAAGTAACTCTTCACCGTCCAAACGATTCAAAAGAAATGAAAACTATCCACGGAACTACTCGTGCCCTTTTGAACAACATGGTTATTGGTGTATCAGAAGGATTCAAGAAAGAACTTGAAATGCGCGGGGTTGGTTACCGTGCACAACTTCAAGGATCTAAACTTGTTTTGGCTGTTGGTAAATCTCATCCAGACGAAGTTGAAGCTCCAGAAGGAATTACTTTTGAACTTCCAAATCCAACAACAATCGTTGTTAGCGGAATTTCAAAAGAAGTAGTTGGTCAAACAGCTGCTTACGTACGTAGCCTTCGTTCACCAGAACCATATAAAGGTAAAGGTATCCGTTACGTTGGTGAATTCGTTCGCCGTAAAGAAGGTAAAACAGGTAAATAATGTTGAGTGGTTGAGTCTCAACCACCAACCTATTTTCCAACTTTGTGCATAGCACACGATTTAAAACTAAAGAGGTGAAAACTGTGATTTCAAAACCAGATAAAAACAAACTCCGCCAAAAACGCCACCGTCGCGTTCGCGGAAAACTCTCTGGAACTGCTGATCGCCCACGTTTGAACGTATTCCGTTCTAATACAGGCATCTACGCTCAAGTGATTGATGACGTAGCGGGTGTAACGCTCGCAAGTGCTTCAACTCTTGACAAAGAAGTTTCAAAAGGAACTAAAACTGAACAAGCCGTTGCTGTCGGTAAACTCGTTGCAGAACGTGCAAACGCTAAAGGTATTTCAGAAGTGGTGTTCGACCGCGGTGGATATCTATATCACGGACGTGTGAAAGCTTTGGCTGATGCAGCTCGTGAAAACGGATTGAAATTCTAATAGGAGGACACTAGAAAATGGCATTTAAAGACAATGCAGTTGAATTAGAAGAACGCGTAGTTGCTGTCAACCGTGTTACAAAAGTTGTTAAAGGTGGACGTCGTCTTCGTTTCGCAGCTCTTGTTGTTGTTGGTGACCACAACGGTCGCGTAGGATTTGGTACTGGTAAAGCTCAAGAAGTTCCAGAAGCAATCCGTAAAGCAGTAGATGATGCTAAGAAAAACTTGATCGAAGTTCCTATGGTTGGAACAACAATCCCACACGAAGTTCTTTCAGAATTCGGTGGAGCTAAAGTATTGTTGAAACCTGCTGTAGAAGGTTCTGGAGTTGCGGCTGGTGGTGCAGTTCGTGCCGTTGTGGAATTGGCAGGTGTGGCAGATATTACATCTAAATCACTTGGTTCTAACACTCCAATCAACATTGTTCGTGCAACTGTTGAAGGTTTGAAACAATTGAAACGCGCTGAAGAAGTTGCTGCCCTTCGTGGTATTTCAGTTTCTGATTTGGCATAAGAAAGGGGATAAAATGGCTCAAATTAAAATTACTTTGACTAAGTCTCCAATCGGACGCATTCCATCACAACGTAAAACTGTTGTAGCACTTGGACTTGGCAAATTGAACAGCTCTGTTATTAAAGAAGATAACGCTGCTATCCGTGGTATGATCACTGCAGTATCTCACTTGGTAACAGTTGAAGAAGTAAACTAATGAATTTTTAGGGGATGTGCACTATACCATCCCCTAAAACTAGATATAGTCATCTATGATGACGTCGTATAGGCGAGTTGATGGGGGAGACAACCTTTTCTCCCTTATCGGCGCTAGCATTTTACAAAAGAGGAGAAAATAAAAATGAAACTTCATGAATTGAAACCTGCAGAAGGTTCTCGTAAAGTACGTAACCGCGTTGGTCGTGGTACTTCATCAGGTAACGGTAAAACATCTGGTCGTGGTCAAAAAGGTCAAAAAGCTCGTAGCGGTGGCGGAGTTCGCCTTGGTTTTGAAGGTGGACAAACTCCATTGTTCCGTCGTCTTCCAAAACGTGGATTCACTAACATCAACGCTAAAGAATACGCAATTGTGAACCTTGACCAATTGAACGTCTTTGAAGATGGTGCTGAAGTTACTCCAGTTGTTCTTATCGAAGCAGGAATTGTTAAAGCTGAAAAATCAGGTATTAAAATTCTTGGTAACGGTGAGTTGACTAAGAAATTGACTGTGAAAGCAGCTAAATTCTCTAAATCAGCTGAAGAAGCTATCACTGCTAAAGGTGGTTCAGTAGAAGTCATCTAAGAGAGGTGACCTATGTTTTTTAAATTATTAAGAGAAGCTCTTAAAGTCAAGCAGGTTCGATCAAAAATTTTATTTACAATTTTTATCGTTTTGGTCTTTCGTATCGGAACTAGCATTACAGTTCCTGGTGTGAATGCCAATAGCTTGAATGCTTTAAGTGGATTATCCTTCTTAAACATGTTGAGCTTGGTCTCAGGGAATGCCATGAAAAACTTCTCAGTTTTTGCTCTTGGTGTTAGTCCCTACATTACGGCCTCTATCGTTGTCCAACTCTTGCAAATGGATATTTTACCAAAGTTTGTAGAGTGGGGTAAACAAGGGGAAGTAGGTCGAAGAAAATTAAATCAAGCTACTCGTTATATTGCTCTTGTTCTAGCTTTTGTGCAATCTATCGGAATTACAGCTGGTTTTAATACTTTGGCTGGAGCTCAATTGTTGAAAACAGCTCTTACTCCACAAGTCTTTATCATGATTGGTATCATCTTAACAGCTGGTAGTATGATTGTGACTTGGTTGGGAGAGCAAATTACAGATAAGGGATACGGAAATGGTGTTTCTATGATTATCTTTGCCGGGATTGTTGCATCAATTCCAGAGATGATTCAGGGCATCTATGTGGACTACTTTGTGAACGTCCCAAGTAGCCGTATCAACTCATCTATCATTTTCGTAATCATTTTGATTATTACTGTATTGTTGATCATTTATTTTACAACTTATGTTCAACAAGCAGAATACAAAATTCCAATCCAATATACTAAGGTTGCACAAGGTGCTCCATCTAGCTCTTACCTTCCTTTGAAGGTAAACCCTGCTGGAGTTATCCCTGTTATCTTTGCAAGTTCGATTACTGCAGCGCCAGCGGCTATTCTTCAGTTTTTGAGCGCTACAGGTCATGATTGGGCTTGGGTAAGAACAGCACAAGAAATGTTGGCAACAACTTCACCAACTGGTATTGCCATGTATGCTTTGTTGATTATTCTCTTTACATTCTTCTATACGTTTGTACAGATTAATCCTGAAAAAGCTGCAGAGAACTTACAAAAGAGCGGTGCCTATATCCACGGAGTTCGTCCTGGTAAAGGTACAGAAGAATATATGTCTAAACTTCTTCGTCGTCTTGCAACTGTTGGTTCCCTCTTCCTTGGTGTGATTTCTATTTTGCCGATTGTAGCAAAAGATGTTTTCGGACTTTCAGAAGCAGTTGCTTTTGGAGGAACCAGTCTTTTGATCATTATCTCTACAGGTATTGAAGGAATCAAACAATTGGAAGGTTACCTATTGAAACGTAAGTATGTTGGTTTCATGGACAGAACAGAATAAAAGTATTTACGAAATCAGTAAATACTGAGGGAGTGGAGGTTTAACTCTAACATTAGTGAGAGTTTGGTCTCCCCTCTTCTATTTTGTTTTTAAATAGGGGTGAAAAGACTTTTTGCTTCTATTTAAAAATAAAATAAGGAGATCAAATCATGAATCTTTTGATTATGGGCTTACCTGGTGCAGGTAAGGGAACTCAAGCAGCAAAAATCGTAGAACAATTCCATGTTGCACATATCTCAACAGGTGATATGTTCCGAGCTGCAATGGCAAATCAAACTGAAATGGGTGTTCTTGCTAAGTCATACATTGACAAGGGTGAATTGGTTCCTGATGAAGTTACAAATGGAATCGTAAAAGAACGTCTTTCACAAGATGATATTAAAGAAACAGGATTCTTATTGGATGGTTACCCACGTACAATCGAACAAGCTCATGCCTTGGACAAAACATTGGCTGAACTTGGCATCGAACTAGAAGGTGTTATCAACATCGAAGTGAATCCAGACAGCCTCTTGGAACGTTTGAGTGGCCGTATCATCCACCGCGTAACTGGAGAAACTTTCCACAAGGTCTTTAACCCACCAGTTGACTATAAAGAAGAAGATTACTACCAACGTGAAGATGATAAGCCTGAGACAGTAAAACGTCGTTTGGACGTTAATATTGCTCAAGGGGAACCAATCATTGCTCACTACCGTGCCAAAGGTTTGGTTCATGACATCGAAGGTAATCAAGATATCAATGATGTCTTCTCAGATATCGAAAAAGTATTGACAAATTTAAAATAAAGCGTTTTTCACACTTGCAAAAATCCGCTACAAATGTTATACTGAGATAGTCTGACTTATAATTGTTGTCTCTGTGTCTAGAGGCATCGAATCGAAATTTATGGAGGTGCTTTTGCGTGGCAAAAGACGATGTGATTGAAGTTGAAGGCAAAGTAGTTGATACAATGCCGAATGCAATGTTTACGGTTGAACTTGAAAATGGACATCAGATTTTAGCAACAGTTTCTGGTAAAATTCGTAAAAACTATATTCGTATTTTAGCGGGAGATCGTGTTACTGTCGAAATGAGTCCATATGACTTGACACGTGGACGTATCACTTACCGCTTTAAATAATCGAAAAACTTGGAGGGATAAGAAATGAAAGTAAGACCATCGGTCAAACCAATTTGCGAATACTGTAAAGTTATTCGTCGTAATGGTCGTGTTATGGTAATTTGCCCAGCAAATCCAAAACACAAACAACGTCAAGGATAAGATAGAAAGGAGAAAACATGGCTCGTATTGCTGGAGTTGACATTCCAAATGACAAACGCGTAGTAATCTCATTGACTTATGTTTATGGTATCGGACTTGCAACATCTAAGAAAATTTTAGCTGCTGCTGGAATCTCAGAAGATGTTCGTGTACGTGATCTTACATCAGATCAAGAAGATGCTATCCGTCGTGAAGTGGATGCAATCAAAGTTGAAGGTGACCTTCGTCGTGAAGTAAACTTGAACATCAAACGTTTGATGGAAATCGGTTCATACCGTGGTATCCGTCACCGTCGTGGACTTCCTGTCCGTGGACAAAACACTAAAAACAACGCTCGCACTCGTAAAGGTAAAGCTGTTGCGATTGCTGGTAAGAAAAAATAATATAGGAGGTAAAAGTCTTGGCTAAACCAACACGTAAACGTCGTGTGAAAAAGAATATCGAATCTGGTATTGCTCATATTCACGCTACATTTAATAACACTATTGTTATGATTACTGATGTGCATGGTAATGCAATTGCTTGGTCATCAGCTGGTGCTCTTGGTTTCAAAGGTTCTCGTAAATCTACACCATTCGCTGCTCAAATGGCTTCTGAAGCTGCTGCTAAATCTGCACAAGAACACGGTCTTAAATCAGTTGAAGTTACTGTAAAAGGTCCAGGTTCTGGTCGTGAGTCAGCTATTCGTGCGCTTGCTGCCGCTGGTCTTGAAGTAACAGCAATTCGTGATGTGACTCCAGTGCCACACAATGGTGCTCGTCCTCCAAAACGTCGCCGTGTATAATCATCGCATTACACTGCTTTTCGTTTAAGAGGGAGTAACTAAATGATCGAGTTTGAAAAACCAAATATAACAAAAATTGATGAAAATAAAGATTATGGCAAGTTTGTAATCGAACCACTTGAACGTGGCTACGGTACAACTCTTGGTAACTCTCTTCGTCGTGTACTTCTAGCTTCTCTACCAGGAGCAGCTGTGACATCTATCAATATTGATGGTGTGTTGCATGAGTTTGACACAGTTCCAGGTGTTCGTGAAGACGTGATGCAAATCATTCTGAACATTAAAGGAATTGCAGTGAAATCGTACGTTGAAGACGAAAAAATCATCGAACTGGATGTTGAAGGTCCTGCTGAAGTAACAGCTGGTGACATTTTGACAGATAGCGATATTGAAATTGTAAATCCAGATCATTATCTCTTTACAATCGGTGAAGGTTCTTCTCTAAAAGCGACTATGACTGTTAACAGTGGTCGTGGATATGTACCTGCTGATGAAAATAAAAAGGATAATGCACCAGTTGGAACACTTGCTGTAGATTCTATTTATACACCAGTTACAAAAGTCAACTATCAAGTGGAACCTGCTCGTGTAGGTAGCAATGATGGATTTGACAAATTAACCCTTGAAATCTTGACAAATGGAACAATTATTCCAGAAGATGCTTTAGGGCTTTCAGCACGTATTTTGACAGAACATCTTGATTTGTTTACAAATCTTACTGAGATTGCTAAGTCAACTGAAGTGATGAAAGAAGCTGATACTGAATCTGACGACCGTATTTTGGATCGTACGATTGAGGAACTGGACTTGTCTGTGCGTTCATACAACTGTTTGAAACGTGCCGGTATCAATACTGTGCATGATTTGACAGAAAAATCTGAAGCAGAGATGATGAAAGTACGAAATCTTGGACGCAAGAGTTTGGAAGAAGTGAAACTCAAACTCATTGATTTGGGTCTTGGATTAAAAGATAAATAAAGGAGGAATACATGGCTTACCGTAAACTAGGACGCACTAGCTCACAACGTAAAGCAATGCTTCGCGATTTGACAACTGACCTTTTGATCAACGAATCAATCGTGACAACTGAAGCTCGTGCTAAAGAAATCCGTAAAACTGTTGAAAAAATGATTACTCTAGGTAAACGTGGTGATTTGCATGCACGTCGTCAAGCAGCTGCTTTCGTACGTAATGAAATCGCATCTGAAAACTATGATGAAGCAACTGATAAGTACACTTCTACTACAGCACTTCAAAAATTGTTCTCAGAAATCGCACCTCGTTATGCTGAACGTAACGGTGGATACACTCGTATCCTTAAAACTGAACCACGTCGTGGTGATGCAGCGCCAATGGCGATCATCGAATTAGTATAAAATCATCAATTTTGTTGAGTGTTATGATGATGGAGTCTTGTGCTCTTAGTCTAGCTCTGGTCTACCGCTAGGATTTCGGTCCTAGCGGGAACACTCATCATAAGTTGGGATAGTAGACGCTTGTTTACGAAATTGTTTTTTTCTTAAGAACAACTTCGTAAGCAGGCGTTTTTGAGTATTTTAGTTGGAATTATGCTATACTATTTGAAAAGAATCCTGTTTAATGTTCAGGTTTCCTATTAAAAGAAGAATTGGAGTTTGCTTATGAAAGCGATTATAACTGTTGTTGGTAAAGATAAATCTGGAATTGTTGCAGGTGTTTCTAGTAAAATTGCAGAATTGGGTTTGAATATTGATGATATTTCTCAAACTGTTTTGGATGAATATTTCACGATGATGGCTATCGTCTCTAGTGATAAAAAGCAAGATTTTACCTATCTTCGTAATGAATTTGAAGCTTTTGGGCAAACTTTGAATGTGAAAATCAACATTCAGAGTGCAGCGATTTTCGAAGCTATGTATAATATCTAGGAGGTGCACATGGATATTAGACAAGTTACTGAAACCATCTCCATGATTGAGGAGCAAAACTTTGATATTAGAACCATTACCATGGGGATTTCCCTTTTGGACTGTATTGATCCAGATATCAATCGTGCTGCGGAAAAAATTTATCAAAAGATTACGAGCAAGGCAGCTAATTTAGTGGCTGTTGGGGATGAAATTGCAGCTGAGTTGGGAATTCCAATCGTTAATAAGCGTGTATCGGTGACTCCTATTTCTCTGATTGGGGCGACGACAGATGCGACAGACTATGTGGTTCTGGCAAAAGCACTTGATAAGGCTGCGAAAGAGATTGGTGTGGACTTTATTGGTGGTTTTTCAGCCTTGGTACAAAAGGGTTATCAAAAGGGAGATGAGATTCTCATCAATTCTATTCCTCGTGCTTTGGCTGAAACGGATAAGGTCTGCTCGTCAGTCAATATAGGCTCAACCAAGTCTGGTATCAATATGACGGCTGTCGCAGATATGGGACGAATTATCAAGGAAACGGCAACTCTATCTGATATGGGGGCAGCTAAGTTGGTTGTATTCGCTAATGCTGTTGAGGACAATCCATTTATGGCGGGTGCCTTCCATGGTGTTGGGGAGGCAGATGTTATCATCAATGTCGGAGTTTCTGGTCCTGGTGTGGTGAAACGTGCCTTGGAAAAAGTTCGTGGAGAGAGTTTTGATGTAGTAGCCGAAACGATCAAGAAGACTGCCTTTAAAATCACTCGTATCGGTCAATTGGTTGGTCAGATGGCTAGTGAAAGACTGGGTGTGGAGTTTGGTATTGTAGACTTGAGTTTGGCGCCAACTCCTTCGGTTGGAGATTCTGTTGCACGTGTCCTTGAGGAAATGGGACTTGAGACAGTTGGAACACACGGGACGACGGCTGCCTTGGCTCTCTTGAATGATCAAGTTAAGAAGGGCGGAGTTATGGCTTGCAACCAAGTTGGTGGTTTGTCTGGTGCCTTTATCCCTGTTTCAGAGGATGAAGGAATGATTGCTGCAGTGCAAAATGGCTCTCTTAATTTGGAAAAACTAGAAGCTATGACGGCTATCTGTTCCGTTGGTTTGGATATGATTGCTATCCCAGAAGATACTCCTGCTGAAACCATTGCGGCCATGATTGCAGATGAGGCTGCAATTGGTGTTATTAACATGAAAACAACAGCTGTTCGTATTATTCCCAAAGGAAAAGAGGGAGATATGATTGAGTTTGGTGGTCTTCTTGGTACAGCTCCAGTTATGAAGGTCAATGGGGCTTCGTCTGTTGATTTCATCTCTCGTGGAGGACAAATCCCAGCACCAATTCATAGTTTTAAAAATTAAGAAAATAGGAGAAATTTTAAGTTCTATTTAAGGTTGGATGTGTATACTATAATCATTAAATAAGGACCTCCTAATATTATTTGAAACAGATAACACTGATTTAGTTTGAATTTGATTTTCATCTAATATCTTTATTTAATAGAACTCCTAAACTTTTTCATAATAATCTCCTGCAAAAGTCGCCTGTATGGGTGGCTTTTGTTTTATCATCCATGATATAATAGAAGTAAACGGAGGACGGAAAATGGTAAAAGTACGATTGTATTTGGTACGTCATGGCAAGACCATGTTTAACACGATTGGTCGCGCGCAAGGTTGGAGCGATACTCCTTTAACAGCTGAAGGTGAACGAGGGATTCAAGAATTAGGAATCGGTTTGCGAGAATCTGGTCTACAGTTTGATCGCGCTTATTCCAGTGATTCTGGCCGCACCATTCAGACAATGGGAATTATTCTTGAAGAACTTGGTTTGCAGGGGAAAATCCCTTATCGCATGGACAAACGTATCAGAGAATGGTGTTTTGGTAGCTTTGACGGAGCTTATGATGGTGATCTTTTCATGGGCATTATTCCTCGTATCTTTAATGTGGATCATGTTCACCAATTGTCTTATGCTGAACTGGCTGAGGGGTTGGTAGAGGTCGATACAGCTGGTTGGGCTGAAGGATGGGAAAAACTCAGTGGCCGAATCAAGGAAGGTTTTGAAGCGATTGCCAAAGAAATGGAAGAGCAAGGTGGGGGCAATGCCCTAGTCGTGAGCCACGGAATGACCATTGGAACCATTGTGTATCTGATTAATGGCATGCATCCGCATGGTCTCGATAATGGTAGCGTGACGATACTTGAATATGAGGACGGCCAGTTTAGCGTAGAAGTTGTCGGTGACAGTAGTTACCGACAACTAGGACGTGAGAAGATGGAGGAAGTCTCTATTTAATTAGTCTAGACTTGCTTGCAATGAACTAGGAATCTAGTAGGAATATCAAAATAAGAAAAAACAGCCGAAGTAATCCTTTCGGCTGTTTTTGATGGGGAAAACTAAAGTGTAATGCTATTGCTTTTAGAGATTTTCATAAACAAGAGCAAGGAACCTACTGTTAGAACAGTCAGGATAGTTGATAAGGCTGCGGCTACACCGTAATTCCCTCTGAGAACCTCTGTATAAATGGCTACAGTCATTGTTCTTGTTTTGACATTGTAGAGGAGGATAGAAGTAGAGAGTTCTGAAATCATTGTAACCCAAGATAGGATAGCTCCAGAAATAATACCAGATAGCATCATTGGAGTTGTAATCTTGGCAAAGGTATTGAGACGGCTACTTCCTAAGCTTTCAGCAGCTTCTTCAATACTTGGTGCTATTTGTTGCAAGCTAGCAACAGATGAGCGAATAGTATACGGTAATCTTCTGACAGATAGAGACATAATCAAGATGAAAGCAGTTCCTGTAATCATAAGAAATCCACTTCCAAATAGACCGGTATTGAAGGAAGAAATGAAGGCAATACCTAGAACAGTTCCGGGTACAATATAAGGGACCATACTGAGGCTGTCAATTAAGTTTGTAAACAAATTCCGTTTTCTAACGGCTAGGTAGGAGATAAATGTTGCGAATAGGACAACTAGAACTAAGGCAATCAAAGGGATACGAATAGTATTGAAAATAGCAGATCCCATACGATTGAAAGCTACCTTGTAACTGTTTAGAGAATAACCTTTGACAAATACCATACCTGATGTTTTTAGGAAAGAAGTATAAATCAAGTAGACTTGAGGTAGAACAGAGAACAAGATAATTCCGTAGACTGTTGCATAAATGGCAGCCATTTTTCCTTTTGTAGTTTTTTTAGGCTCAATTGGATGGAGCGAATTCATGCTGAAACTGTAGCGGTTTGAGATGTATTTTTGGATAAGGAAGATTGCCAAGGCAATGATAATCGCCATAATTGCTAAAGCAGATGCAAAAGCAGAATTTCCTCCAACCTCGCTAATGAATTGGGTATAAATCAAGACGGGGAAAGTCCGATATCCTTCACCAATCAACATAGGCGTTCCAAAATCTGAGAATGCTCTCATAAACACAAGCAGGGCAGCAGCTAGTAAGGTTGGAACTAGGAGAGGTAAAACAACCGTTACGATACGCTTAAATCCGAAGGACCCCATGCTTTCAGCGGCTTCAAGTAGAGAATTGTCAATACTTTTCATTGTCCCAGCAACGTATAGAAATACCAGTGGGAATAGTTGCAGTGTAAAGACAAGTACAATTCCTTTGAATCCATAAATATCAATAGCTGGAAGATGAAGAGTATTTGTCATGAATTTTGTGATGACCCCATTTCGTCCCAGCAAGAGAATCCAGGAGTAGGCTCCCACGAAAGGAGCTGACATAGAAGCAATGATAATCAATATTTGTAGAAATTTCTTTCCCTTGAAGTCATACATAGAGAAGAGATAAGCTAATAGGGTTCCTACGACTAAGGAAGTGACAGTAGCGGTAATGGAGACCTTGAAACTGTTGACAAGTGTCTCAGAGTAGTAAGCTTTACTAAAGAAAGTGACAAAATTAGCTAGTGAGAATTGTCCTTCATGTATGAGTGCTTGCTTGAGCACGGTAACGATAGGATAAACGAGAAAGACAAGATAAGTAAGAAAGATGAAGAAAGAGGAGGCTGTCCAAATATTTAGTTTTTTACGTTCCATGGTTGACTCCTTTTATCAGGTTTTGTGAACCATTTGCAGAAAAGACATTTAATTTTTGAGTATTGATTCGTAGACGAATACGATCGCCTTTTTGTAGATCTTCTTCAAAAGTTGATTCTTCGCTAACCTGAATTTTTGAGGCAAATCCTGTTTCGATGAAGTATTCAGTATTCAGTCCAAGATAGACGCTATCGCTAATAATTCCTTCAATATCTCCAGATTCATCTTTGATAAACTCTTCAGGACGAATACTTACATGAATGGCTTGCTCCTCAGCCTGATCAAGAGCTGGCATTCGAAGAGCATAGCCATCTGAAAAGACGATATAAGCGCCGTCGCTCCGTTTTTCGAGATTGGCAGGGATAATATTTGTGCGTCCGATAAAGGTTGCTACAAACTCATTAGCTGGTTTATGATAGAGTTCTTTTGGTCGACCGATTTGTTGGATGACTCCGTCTTTCATAACAGCAATTTGATCTGAAATAGCCATAGCTTCTTCTTGGTCGTGGGTCACATAAACGGTTGTAATTCCCACTTCGTGTTGGATTTCTCGAATGGCTTGACGCATATCCAAGCGAAGTTTGGCATCTAGATTACTAAGTGGCTCGTCCATGAGGAGAACACTTGGATTAACCGCTAAGGCACGTGCCAAAGCGACACGTTGTTGTTGTCCACCACTGAGTTTATCGGGCTTTCGATCCGCATATTGAACAATTTGCATGAGTTCAAGATATTTATTGGTTTGTTGAATCAATTCTTCTTTTGGAACCTTCTTTTGCTTGAGACCAAAAGCAACATTATCTCGGACAGTCAAATGTGGGAAAATAGCGTAGTTTTGGAAAACCATCCCGATATTGCGTTTGCTGGGTTCCATATTATTGATTTTTGTATCATCGAAGTAAAATTCTCCACCTTCGATACTGTTGAAACCTGCAATCATACGAAGAAGGGTCGTTTTCCCACACCCTGAAGGCCCAAGGATGGTAAAGAGGCTTCCTTTGGGAATAGTGACATTCAAGTTTTCAATAACAGGGACGTCGTGGTAGATTTTTTTGGCGTTAATAATTTTGATCTCACTCATAGTGAACCCCTTTTACTGTTTAGATTGGATATCTGTAAAAATGTCATTGTACTTTTTAAGAATAGTGGATTTATTTTTAATGACATAATCTGAATCTTCGGTGGCAATCTTGATTTCTGTCATAGCCTTCATATTTTTATTGGTTTTAGCATTTTTACGAATGGGTCTGATTGTTGTTTCAGTTCCTAGCTTATCTTGGATTTCTTGAGAAAGGAGGAAATCGATAAATTTCTTAGCGTTTTCCATGTGTTTGGCGTTTTTGACGATGGCCGCGTTACCAGGTAAAAAGACGGTTCCTTCTTTTGGATAAATGACTTTTACATCAACTCCATCATTTAAGAGTTTTAAGGCAGGGTCTTCATAGGTAAGTCCAACAGCCATTTCCCCATCGGCGACAGCTTTGTAAACATTTGAAGAGCTAGATGCAATCTTTCCATCTACTAGGGTAAATAGATTTTTTACATAGTTCCAAGCTTGTTCATTTTCGTATCCACCTTGGTCTACAAGCATATTTGTTAGTTGTGCAAAGGCGCTAGAAGCATTACTAGGATCAGCAGTAGCGATTTTTCCTTTTAATTTAGGATTGAGTAGATCATTGTAGCCTTCAATTTTAATATCTTTTGTAAGAGCTGAATTGGCAATGATAACACTGACATCCAATGTATAAGGTGTGTAGAATCCTGTTTTATTTTGATATTCAGGGATTATCTGGTCGTTTTCTTGGGAAGTATAAGGTTCAAAAAGTTTTTCGTTAGAAGAGAAGAGAGCGTAGGAGCCTCCGAAAATGACATCGGCTACTGGGGATTCTTTTTCAGCTTCAGCTTTTTTGAACAATTCACCCGTGCTGGCTTGTACTAAATCAACCTTAATACCATATTTTTCTTCGAAGGCAGGTATTGTCTCTTCGATAAGGTCTTCAGGGTTAGGCGAGTAGATAACCAAAGCATTATCCGAATCTGTTTCAGTGTTAGTTTCCGTTTCTGTTGTTGAAGAACATCCTGACAAAGTAAGAAATATCCATCCACAAGAGAGAAAGAATAGTAGTTTTTTCATAAGAATCTCCTTTTTTACGAACATTTTCTCTACCTAGATTATTAATGTTTTTAAATTGTAGAGTCCTACAGGATATAATAAAAACCTTAAAGAAATCTAAAACGGGGAACATGAGTCAAAGACGCTAGGGGAAAAAGATGAAAGAGATAAATAATCGATATAAGTTAATTTCAAGTGATAGTTAATTTTTTATACTGCTAAATAATACTCTTTGAAAATCCCTTCAAACTACGTCAGCTTCGCCTTGGATTATATATGTGACAGACTTTGTCAGTCTTATCTACAACCTCAAAGCAGTGCTTTGAGCAACCTGCGGCTAGCTTTCTAGTTTGCTCTTTGATTTTCATTGAGTATAAGCTGGATTTGGGATTCGGTCTTTCTTGCTATCCAAGTCTAAAAGAACATTTCTCGTCTTTCAAATTCCCTCAAAAATGGTATAATAGTAACATCACAAAATTGGAGAGAGACCATGAGTTTTTACAATCATAAAGAAATTGAGCCTAAGTGGCAGGGCTACTGGGCAGAACATCATACATTTAAGACAGGGACAGATGCATCAAAACCGAAGTTTTATGCTCTTGATATGTTCCCTTATCCATCTGGAGCGGGTCTGCACGTAGGACACCCAGAAGGCTATACAGCGACAGATATCCTAAGCCGTTACAAACGTGCGCAAGGCTACAATGTCCTTCACCCAATGGGTTGGGATGCTTTTGGTTTGCCTGCAGAGCAATATGCTATGGATACTGGTAATGACCCAGCAGAATTTACAGCTGAAAACATTGCTAACTTCAAACGCCAAATCAATGCGCTTGGATTTTCTTATGACTGGGATCGTGAAGTCAATACAACAGATCCAAACTACTACAAGTGGACGCAATGGATTTTCACTAAGCTTTACGAAAAAGGTTTGGCCTATGAAGCGGAAGTACCAGTAAACTGGGTTGAGGAATTGGGAACAGCTATTGCTAATGAAGAGGTTCTTCCTGATGGAACTTCTGAGCGTGGAGGCTATCCAGTTGTCCGTAAACCAATGCGCCAATGGATGCTCAAAATCACGGCCTATGCGGAGCGCTTGCTTAATGACTTAGATGAACTTGATTGGCCAGAGTCTATCAAGGACATGCAACGCAACTGGATTGGGAAATCAACTGGTGCTAATGTAACTTTCAAAGTAAAAGGAGCAGAAAAGGAATTTACAGTCTTTACTACTCGTCCGGACACCCTTTTCGGTGCGACTTTCACCGTTCTGGCTCCTGAACATGAATTAGTAGATGCCATCACAAGTACAGAGCAAGCAGAAGCAGTAGCAGACTACAAACACCAAGCTAGCCTCAAGTCTGACTTGGCTCGTACAGACCTTGCTAAGGAAAAAACAGGGGTTTGGACTGGTGCTTATGCCATCAACCCTGTCAATGGTAAGGAAATACCAATCTGGATTGCGGATTACGTTCTTGCTAGTTATGGAACAGGTGCTGTCATGGCTGTGCCTGCCCACGATCAACGTGACTGGGAATTTGCCAAACAATTTGACCTTCCAATCGTCGAAGTACTTGAAGGTGGAAAGGTTGAAGAAGCTGCCTACACAGAAGATGGCCTTCACGTTAATTCAGACTTTCTAGATGGACTCAACAAAGAAGACGCTATTGCTAAGATTGTGGCTTGTTTGGAAGAAAAAGGCTGTGGACAAGAGAAGGTTACCTACCGTCTCCGCGACTGGCTCTTTAGCCGTCAACGTTACTGGGGTGAGCCAATCCCAATCATTCATTGGGAAGATGGAACTTCAACAGCTGTTCCTGAAAGTGAATTGCCACTTGTCTTGCCAGTAACCAAGGACATCCGCCCTTCAGGTACAGGGGAAAGTCCACTAGCTAACTTGACAGATTGGCTTGAAGTGACTCGTGAAGATGGTGTTAAAGGTCGTCGTGAAACCAATACCATGCCACAATGGGCAGGTTCAAGCTGGTACTACCTCCGTTATATTGACCCACACAATACTGAGAAATTGGCTGATGAGGATCTTCTCAAACAATGGTTGCCAGTAGATATCTACGTGGGTGGGGCAGAGCATGCTGTTCTTCACTTGCTCTACGCTCGTTTCTGGCACAAATTCCTCTATGACCTCGGTGTTGTTCCGACGAAAGAACCATTCCAAAAACTCTTTAACCAAGGAATGATTTTGGGAACAAGCTATCGTGACCACCGTGGGGCTCTTGTGGCAACTGACAAGGTTGAAAAACGTGACGGTTCTTTCTTCCATGTAGAAACGGGGGAAGAGTTGGAGCAAGCACCAGCCAAGATGTCTAAATCGCTCAAGAACGTTGTTAACCCAGACGACGTAGTGGAACAATACGGTGCCGACACCCTTCGTGTTTATGAAATGTTTATGGGACCACTTGATGCTTCGATTGCTTGGTCAGAAGAAGGTCTGGAAGGAAGCCGTAAGTTCCTTGACCGTGTTTACCGTTTGATTACAAGCAAGGAAATTGTTGCAGAAAACAATGGCTCTCTCGACAAGGTTTACAACGAAACCGTTAAAGCTGTCACAGAACAAATCGAATCATTGAAATTCAACACAGCTATTGCCCAACTTATGGTCTTTGTCAACGCTGCCAACAAGGAAGACAAACTTTATGTAGACTACGCCAAAGGCTTCGTTCAGTTGATTGCCCCATTTGCACCTCATTTGGCAGAAGAGCTCTGGCAAACAGTTGCGGCAACAGGTGAGTCAATCTCTTACGTGGCTTGGCCAACATGGGACGAAAGCAAATTGGTTGAAGACGAAATCGAAATCGTTGTCCAAATCAAAGGAAAAGTGCGTGCTAAACTCATGGTTGCTAAAGATCTATCACGCGAAGAATTGCAAGAAATTGCTCTAGCTGATGAAAAAGTCAAAGCAGAAATTGACGGTAAGGAAATCGTGAAAGTGATTGCGGTACCGAATAAATTGGTTAACATTGTTGTGAAATAAGAAATGAATCCTTCAGAGTAGAATCTGGAGGATTTTTTGAATCTTCTTATGAAAGTATGATATACTATGTGCAACTATAAAGTTTGAAAAGCGAAATAAGGAGAATACTATGCCAGTAAATGAATTTGGTCAGATGATAGGTGAGTCAATGGAAGGTTATACACCTGGTGAATTGCCTGCTATTGATTTTTTAGAGGGGCGTTATGCTCGGATAGAGGCTCTTTCGGTGGAAAAGCATGCGAAGGATTTATTAGCTGTTTATGGCCCTGATACGCCTCGGGAGATGTGGACCTACCTCTTTCAGGAACCAGTGGCAGATATGGAGGAGCTGGTTAGCCTTTTAAATCAGATGTTGGCTCGTAAGGACCGTTTTTACTATGCAATCATAGACAAGGCAACTGGTAAGGCTTTGGGAACTTTTTCTCTCATGCGTATTGACCAGAATAACCGAGTAATAGAAGTGGGAGCTGTCACTTTTTCTCCAAAACTCAGGGGGACACGGATAGGGACAGAAGCCCAGTATCTACTGGCGCGCTATGTCTTTGAAGAGCTTAACTATCGTCGCTATGAGTGGAAATGTGATTCTCTTAATCTGCCATCCAGACGAGCAGCGGAACGTTTGGGCTTTATTTATGAAGGAACCTTCCGTCAGGCAGTGGTTTATAAGGGGCGTACGAGGGATACGGATTGGTTGTCTATGATTGATAAGAACTGGCCCAAAGTAAAATCTCGTTTGGAAACATGGTTGCGTCCTGAAAATTTTGACAAAAATGGACAGCAGTACAAGAGCTTGAGAGAACTCTAAGAGGTGTTATATAGGAATGACTTGGATGAATCGAGAAAAATAATAAAACTTGTTTTTCTTAAGCAAAGTTTAAGGCTGGTCTAGTATCATATAGTCATTAAATAAAGACCTCCTAACTTTATTTAATGAAATCCTAAAACTTTTTTCATCATAATCTCCTAATGAAGCCACCCAATCAGGTGGCTTTTTTCGTGGATAGGTGATGGTGATAGATTTTTTTTGCAAAATAGTAAAATTTGAGAAAAGTTAAGCTAGTTTTAAGCTTTGTCTTGTATCATATAGTTATTAAATAAAGACCTCCTAACTTTATTTAATAAAATCCTAAACTTTTCTTTTTCATAATAATCTCCCTTAACTCCACCCAATCAGGTGGAGTTTTTTGGCTCTATTTCAGGATTTTGGGGACTATTCTAAAAATCATTTTCCGATATTTTTCGGATTTTGGTCGGGGAATTGGTGGGGACTTTTTTTAGCGAATATGACTAATAAATAGTTCTGTTGTCGCTTCAGCTACTTCAACCTTACTTTGAATTTAAGTGACTGTTAATTGAAGGACTAGAACTACTGTAATAATGCTCTTGGTTTTCAAGGAGTGAGTCATCATATTGTTGTACAGCGGTTAAAGCTTGAAAAGCCACGAATATAAACCTTTGAAAAATTTTGTGAACTATGGGATAATAAAAAGGAATTGAGTACTAGTTCTATATCATAGGCTAGAAATGGCCCCAAGCTCACGACCAAATAAGCTAGGGGTCTTTTTTGACACTATTTATCCTTGTTTAGCCATTTATCGACTAAGCGAAGAACGACACCGACCACAATTGGTCCGATGATAGTTTTGAGTACTAATCCCATCATGGGCTATCTCACCTCCTTTCGTAGGCGGTGTAGCAGTGCCGTAGAATGTTATACCACATAGGTGCTAAACTCTGGAGTCACCCAATCAGGTGGCTTTTTTGTTTGTGGCTTGGTTTTTTGATATAATAGAGCCATGAGTAGAATTTTAGATAATGAGATAATGGGGGACGAGGAGTTAGTAGAACGCACGCTCCGTCCTCAGTATTTACGTGAATATATTGGGCAGGATAAGGTCAAGGACCAGCTTCAAATCTTTATAGAAGCTGCCAAAATGCGGGATGAAGCGCTGGATCATGTGCTTTTATTTGGCCCTCCAGGCTTGGGAAAAACGACCATGGCTTTTGTTATTGCCAACGAACTAGGTGTCAATCTCAAGCAGACTTCGGGTCCAGTCATTGAAAAAGCCGGTGATTTGGTAGCGATTTTGAATGACTTAGAGCCTGGGGATGTTCTCTTTATTGATGAGATTCATCGTTTGCCAATGTCAGTGGAAGAGGTGCTTTATAGTGCCATGGAGGACTTCTACATTGATATCATGATTGGGGCTGGTGAAGGCAGTCGCAGTGTTCATTTGGAGTTGCCACCTTTTACCTTGATTGGTGCGACGACTCGGGCTGGTATGCTCTCAAATCCGCTACGGGCACGTTTTGGGATTACAGGTCATATGGAATACTATGCCCATGCTGATTTGACAGAAATTGTCGAGCGGACGGCAGATATTTTTGAGATGGAAATTACTCATGAGGCAGCATCTGAGTTAGCCTTACGTAGTCGTGGGACTCCTCGTATTGCCAATCGTCTCCTCAAGCGCGTGCGCGATTTTGCCCAGATTATGGGGAACGGGGTTATCGATGATGTGATTACGGATAAGGCCTTAACCATGCTGGATGTTGATCATGAAGGCTTGGACTATGTGGACCAGAAAATCCTTCGCACCATGATTGAGATGTATGGTGGCGGTCCTGTCGGACTAGGAACACTTTCTGTTAATATTGCTGAGGAGCGTGAGACGGTGGAAGACATGTATGAGCCTTACTTGATTCAAAAAGGTTTTATCATGCGAACACGTTCTGGACGGGTGGCAACGACCAAGGCATATGAACATTTAGGGTATGAATACAATGAAAAATGAGCAAGAAATTCTAGATGCTTTTAGAGAAAATCCGGATATGATGACCATTCTGACGATCATCCGAGACCTTGGTTTAAAAGACTCGTGGTTGGCAGCAGGTTCGGTACGAAATTTCATCTGGAATCTCTTGTCAGACAGACCACCTTTTGACTGTGAAACAGATGTAGATGTGATTTTCTTTGACCAAGATGTGAGTTATGAAGAAACGCTGGCTATAGAGAACAAGTTGAGAGCGGATTTTCCTCAGTACCAGTGGGAATTGAAAAATCAGGTCTATATGCACCAGCACAGTCCTCATACTGCGCCCTATACCAGCTCTCGTGATGCTATGAGTAAGTATCCAGAACGGTGTACGGCGGTTGGGCTTCGCTTGCATGAAGACTCCGCTTTAGAATTATTTACTCCTTATGGACTAGAGGATATTTTGAATTTTCAAGTTCGCCCAACTCCTCATTTTTTAGAGAATGAAGATAGAATGGAACTCTATCAAATACGGCTATCTAAGAAAAATTGGCAGGAGAAATGGAAAAATTTGATTTTTAAAAATACTTAAGGAAACTTTAAGCTAGGAAGTGTATACTAAGTTCATAAGTTAAGAAGACCTTAACTTAAACTCCTAAAACTTTTTCATAATAATCTCCCTATAAAAAATAGAGTCGCCCAATCAGGCGGCTTATTTTTTTGAAAAATGGGCTTTGTGCCTGAGAATAATACTCAATGAAGATCAAAGCGCAAACTAGGAAGCTAACCACAGGTTGCTCAAAACACTGTTTTGAGGTTGTAGATAGAGCTGACGTGGTTTGAATTTGATTTTCGAAGAGTATAAATAGCTTAGTGATAGAAGAAAATAGGGAAATATGGTATAATGAAACGATAGATTTTTGAATAGGAATAAGATCATGTTTGGATTTTTTAAGAAAGATAAGGCTGTGGAAGTAGAGGTTCCGACACAGGTTCCTGCTCATATCGGCATCATCATGGATGGGAATGGTCGTTGGGCTAAGAAACGTATGCAACCGCGAGTCTTCGGACATAAGGCGGGCATGGAAGCATTGCAAACTGTGACCAAGGCAGCCAACAAACTAGGCGTTAAGGTGATTACGGTCTATGCTTTTTCTACGGAAAATTGGACCCGTCCAGATCAGGAAGTCAAGTTTATCATGAACTTGCCAGTAGAGTTTTATGACAATTATGTCCCGGAATTGCATGCCAATAATGTTAAGATTCAAATGATTGGGGAAACGGACCGCCTACCTAAGCAAACCTTTGAAGCTCTGACTAAGGCTGAGGAATTGACTAAGAACAACACCGGTTTGATTCTTAATTTTGCCCTCAACTATGGTGGACGTGCTGAGATTACACAAGCTCTTAAATTGATTTCCCAGGATGTGTTAGATGCCAAAATCAACCCAGGCGACATCACAGAGGAATTGATTGGTAATTATCTTTTTACCCAGCATTTACCTAAGGACTTACGAGATCCAGACTTGATTATCCGTACTAGTGGAGAATTGCGTTTGAGCAATTTCCTTCCATGGCAGGGAGCCTACAGTGAGCTCTATTTTACGGATACCTTGTGGCCTGATTTTGACGAGGTGGCCTTGCAGGAAGCTATTCTTGCCTACAATCGTCGTCATCGCCGATTTGGAGGAGTTTAGGAGGAAATATGACACAGGATTTACAGAAAAGAACCTTGTTTGCAGGGATTGCCCTGGCTATTTTCCTACCAATTTTAATGATTGGGGGACTCTTGCTTCAGATAGCAATTGGAATCATAGCCATGCTAGCCATGCATGAACTTTTGAAGATGAGAGGTCTAGAGACCATGACGATGGAGGGCCTCTTGACCCTCTTTGCAACCTTTGCTTTGACCATTCCCTTGGAGAATTACCTGACTTTTTTGCCAGTTGATGGGAATGTGGTTGCTTATAGTGTATTGATTTCAATCATGTTAGGAACGACTGTTTTTAGCAAGTCTTATACGATTGAGGATGCTGTTTTCCCGCTTGCTATGAGTTTCTACGTGGGCTTTGGTTTTAATGCTCTATTAGATGCTAGAATTGCAGGGTTAGACAAGGCACTATTAGCCTTATGTATCGTCTGGGCGACAGACAGTGGTGCCTATCTTATAGGAATGAACTATGGTAAACGAAAATTAGCTCCGACAGTTTCTCCAAATAAAACCTTTGAGGGTGCCTTGGGTGGTATTTTAGGTGCTATTTTAGTAACCATCATCTTTATGATGTTTGATAGGACAGTTGCTCTTCCGTATGGAATTTACAAGATGTCAGTCTTTGCTATTTTCTTTAGCATTGCTGGACAATTTGGTGATTTACTAGAAAGTTCGATTAAGCGTCACTTTGGTGTCAAGGATTCTGGGAAATTTATTCCTGGACATGGTGGTGTTTTGGATCGCTTTGATAGTATGCTACTTGTATTTCCAATTATGCACTTATTTGGACTCTTTTAATCAAAAGACGGAGGAAATACTATGCTCGGAATTTTAACCTTTATTCTGGTTTTTGGGATTATTGTAGTGGTGCACGAGTTCGGACACTTCTACTTTGCCAAGAAATCAGGGATTCTAGTGCGTGAATTTGCCATTGGCATGGGACCCAAGATCTTTGCTCATATTGGCAAGGATGGAACGGCCTATACTATTCGAATCTTGCCTCTGGGAGGCTACGTTCGCATGGCCGGTTGGGGTGATGATACAACTGAAATTAAGACAGGAACTCCTGTCAGTTTGACTCTTACTGATGATGGTAAGGTTAAACGCATCAATCTATCAGGTAAAAAATTAGATCAAACGGCCCTCCCTATGCAGGTGACCCAGTTTGACTTTGAAGACAAGCTCTTTATCAAGGGCTTGGTTCTGGAAGAAGAAAAAACATTTGCAGTAGATCACGATGCAACGGTTGTGGAAGCAGATGGAACTGAGGTTCGAATTGCTCCTTTGGATGTGCAATATCAAAATGCGACTATCTGGGGGAAACTGATTACTAACTTTGCAGGTCCTATGAACAACTTTATCTTAGGTGTCGTTGTTTTCTGGATTTTAATCTTTATGCAGGGTGGTGTCAGAGATGTCGATACCAACCAGTTCCATATTATGCCTCAAGGGGCTTTGGCTAAGGTAGGAGTACCAGAAACGGCACAAATTACCAAGATTGGCTCACATGAGGTTAGCAACTGGGAAAGTTTGATTCAGGCTGTGGAAACAGAAACCAAAGATAAGACGGCCCCGACCTTGGATGTGACTATTTCTGAAAAGGGGAGTGACAAACAAGTCACTATTACTCCAGAAGAAAGTCAAGGCCGTTACCTTCTAGGTGTTCAACCGGGGATTAAGTCAGATTTTCTATCCATGTTTGTAGGTGGTTTTACAACTGCTGCTGACTCGGCCCTCCGAATCCTGTCAGAACTGAAAAATTTGATTTTCCAACCGGATTTGAACAAGCTAGGTGGACCTGTTGCCATCTTTAAGGCAAGTAGTGATGCTGCTAAAAATGGAATTGAGAATGTCTTGTACTTCTTGGCAATACTTTCCATCAATATTGGGATTTTTAATCTTATTCCGATTCCAGCCCTGGATGGTGGTAAGATTGTGCTCAATATCCTAGAAGCCATTCGCCGCAAACCATTGAAACAAGAAATTGAAACCTATGTCACCTTGGCCGGAGTGGTCATCATGGTTGTCTTGATGATTGCTGTGACCTGGAATGACATCATGCGACTCTTTTTTAGATAATCGAGGAATATTATGAAACAAAGTAAAATGCCTATCCCAACGCTTCGCGAAATGCCAAGCGATGCTCAAGTTATCAGCCACGCTCTTATGTTGCGAGCTGGTTATGTTCGCCAAGTTTCAGCAGGCGTTTATTCTTACCTACCACTTGCTAACCGTGTGATTGAAAAAGCTAAAAACATCATGCGCCAAGAATTCGACAAGATTGGTGCCGTTGAGATGTTGGCTCCTGCCCTTCTTAGTGCAGAATTGTGGCGCGAATCAGGTCGTTATGAAACTTATGGTGAAGACCTTTACAAACTAAAAAACCGTGAAAAATCAGACTTTATCCTAGGTCCAACTCACGAAGAAACCTTTACAGCTATTGTCCGTGATTCTGTTAAGTCTTACAAGCAATTGCCGCTTAACCTTTATCAAATCCAGCCTAAGTATCGTGATGAAAAACGCCCACGTAATGGACTACTCCGTACACGTGAGTTTATCATGAAAGATGCTTACAGTTTCCACGCTAACTATGATAGCTTGGACAGTGTTTACGATGAGTACAAGGCTGCTTATGAGCGTATTTTCACTCGTAGTGGTTTAGATTTCAAGGCTATCATCGGTGACGGTGGAGCCATGGGTGGTAAGGACAGCCAAGAATTTATGGCCATTACACCTGCTCGTACAGACCTTGACCGATGGGTTGTTTTGGACAAGTCAGTTACCTCATTTGATGAAATTCCTGCAGAAGTGCAAGAAGAAATCAAGGCAGAATTGCTTAAATGGATGGTTTCTGGTGAAGATACCATTGCTTACTCAAGTGAGTCTAGCTATGCGGCCAACTTGGAAATGGCAACAAACGAGTACAAACCAAGCAACCGTGTTGTCGCTGAAGAAGAAGTGACCCGTGTTGCAACGCCAGATGTTAAATCAATCGATGAAGTTGCAGCCTTCCTCAATGTTCCAGAAGAACAAACAATTAAAACCCTCTTCTACATGGCAGATGGTGAGCTTGTTGCAGCCCTTCTAGTTGGAAATGACCAACTCAATGAAGTTAAGTTGAAAAACCACTTGGGAGCAGATTTCTTTGACGTTGCAAGTGAAGAAGAAGTGGCGAATCTTGTTCAAGCAGGATTTGGTTCACTTGGACCAGTTGGTTTGCCAGAGAATGTTAAAATTATTGCAGATCGTAAGGTGCAAGATGTTCGCAATGCAGTTGTCGGTGCTAACGAAGATGGCTACCACTTGACTGGTGTGAATCCAGGTCGTGATTTTACTGCAGAATATGTGGATATCCGTGAAGTTCGTGAGGGTGAAATTTCCCCAGACGGGCAAGGAGTCCTTAACTTTGCGCGTGGTATCGAAATTGGTCATATCTTTAAACTCGGCACTCGCTATTCAGCAAGCATGGGAGCAGATGTTTTGGATGAAAATGGCCGTGCTGTACCAATTATCATGGGATGTTACGGTATCGGTGTTAGCCGTCTCCTTTCAGCAGTGATGGAGCAACACGCTCGCCTCTTTGTTAACAAAACGCCAAAAGGTGAATACCGTTACGCTTGGGGAATCAATTTCCCTAAAGAATTGGCACCATTTGATGTTCACTTGATTACTGTCAATGTCAAGGATGAAGAAGCGCAAGCCTTGACAGAAAAGCTTGAAGCAAGCTTGATGGGAACAGGTTACGAAGTCTTGACAGACGACCGTAACGAACGTGTCGGAGTCAAATTTAGCGACAGCGACTTGATTGGATTGCCAATCCGTATCACTGTTGGGAAGAAAGCAGCCGATGGCATCGTAGAAGTTAAGATTAAAGCGACTGGTGACACCATCGAAGTTCATGCAGATAACTTGCTCGAAACGCTTGAAATCCTCAGCAAGAAATAAAAACTATAATCAGAAGAAAAACAAGGAAAAAATGTAACTAGTTTTTACCTTGTTTTTTCTGTATAATGGGAAAAATGACTAGATAAAGAGGTAAATGTATGCTAAGATTTCCAAAGGATTTTGTCTGGGGATCCTCTACTTCTGGACCACAAACAGAAGGACGTGTAGCTGGTGACGGTAAGGGAGATAATCTCTGGGATTATTGGTACCAAGTGGAGCCAAATCGTTACTATAATGGGATTGGTCCAGATAAAACATCAACCTTTTATGAAAACTGGGAAAAGGATATTGAGCTACTGTTAGAGACTGGTCATACGGCCTTTCGGACTTCTATTCAGTGGTCACGGATTTTTCCACAAGGGCGTGGAAAAGTCAATGCTCAAGGTGTGGATTTCTATCGTAAGGTTTTTGAGGCTATTAAGGCTAAGGGGATTCGTCTTTTAGTCAATCTTTATCATTTTGATTTGCCTTTTGCCCTTCAAGAGGATGGTGATGGTTGGGAAAATAAGGCGACTGTTTCAGCCTATGAAGACTATGCTCGTTTTTGTTTTGAGATTTATGGAGATTTAGTGGATCAATGGATTACCTTTAACGAGCCAATAGTTCCAGTAGAATTTGGCTATTTTTACGATGCCCATTATCCACATAAGGTGGATGCAGAGGCAGCCGTTAAAGTAGCTTATCATACACAATTGGCCAGCAGTCGGGCGGTTAAGGCTTGTCATGAACTTTTGCCAGATTCCAAGATTGGGATTGTCTTAAACTTGACACCGGCTTATCCACGTAGCCAGCATCCTGCTGATGTCAAGGCTGCTAATATTGCGGACCTTTTTCAGGCCCAATCTTTCTTAGATCCGTCTGTTTTGGGGACTTATCCACAGGAGTTGGTAGAAATCTTACATGAATACGGTCTCTTGCCTGATGCTACAGAGGAGGAGTTGGATATCATTCGTGACAATACTGTGGACTTCCTTGGTGTCAACTACTATCAACCTTTGCGTGTTATGGCTCCTCGATTTGCGAAGCATCCAGAGAGTCCTCTCTTACCAGAACATTTTTACGAGCCTTATGTGATGCCTGGACGTAAAATCAATCCTCATCGTGGCTGGGAGATTTATGAGCAAGGGATTTATGACATTGCCCAAAATATCAAGGAAAATTATGGTAATATCGAGTGGATGTTGACAGAGAATGGTATGGGTGTTGAAGGGGAAGAAAAATTCCGTGAGAATGGAATGATTCAAGATGATTACCGTATTGACTTTGTAAAAGGTCATCTTCGCGAACTTCACCGTGCCATTGAAGACGGAGCCAATTGTAAGGGCTACTTGATTTGGACCTTTATCGATTGCTGGTCATGGCTCAATAGCTATAAAAATCGCTATGGCTTGGTCGAATTAGACTTGGAAACGCAAGAACGTCGTCTGAAGAAATCAGGGCACTGGTTCAAGGAATTAAGCGATAATAATGGATTTTAAAAAGGACTCTGACTGATTATCCTAATTGGTCAGAGTCTTTTGCTAACAGGAGCGTAATTTGAACTATACCAATTTTTACTCTTGACAAGTGAAAGAAACAAGTATATACTGTTTTTGCTGATTCTATAAAAGAGGAATTAGACTATACCAATTTTAAGGAGAAAGCACAGCTGGTCTGTGTCGTATATACTATGTGTGGAATTGTTGGTGTTGTTGGAAACACAAATGCAACTGATATTTTGATTCAAGGGCTTGAAAAGCTCGAATACCGTGGCTATGATTCTGCGGGGATTTTTGTCCTAGGTGGTGCTGAAAACCACTTGGTGAAGGCTGTTGGTCGTATCGCAGAATTGTCTGCTAAGACAGCTGGTGTTGAGGGGACAACGGGTATCGGACATACTCGTTGGGCTACTCACGGAAAACCAACGGAAGACAATGCTCACCCACATCGCTCTGAGACTGAACGTTTTGTTTTGGTGCACAATGGGGTCATTGAGAACTACCTTGAAATCAAGGAAGAATACCTTGCAGGTCACCACTTTAAGGGGCAAACAGATACTGAAATCGCTGTTCACTTGATTGGAAAATTTGCGGAAGAAGAAGGTCTCTCTGTTCTTGAAGCCTTCAAAAAAGCTCTTCACATCATCCGTGGTTCTTATGCTTTTGCCTTGGTTGACTCACAAGATCCTGAAGTCATCTACGTAGCTAAAAATAAATCACCACTTTTGATTGGTCTTGGAGAAGGCTATAACATGGTCTGCTCAGATGCGATGGCTATGATTCGTGAGACCAACCAATACATGGAAATTCATGACCAAGAGTTGGTAATCGTCAAGGCTGATAGCGTGGAAGTTCAAGACTATGATGGTAATAGTCGTGAGCGTGCTAGCTACACTGCTGAGCTAGACTTGTCAGATATCGGTAAAGGAACTTACCCTTACTACATGCTTAAGGAAATTGACGAGCAACCAACTGTTATGCGTAAACTCATCCAAGCCTACACAGATGAGGCTGGTCAAGTAGTAGTAGACCCAGCTATCATTAAGTCTGTTCAAGATGCAGACCGTATCTACATCCTTGCAGCTGGGACATCTTACCACGCAGGATTTGCTTCTAAGAAAATGTTGGAAGAATTGACAGATACACCAGTTGAACTTGGAATTTCATCTGAGTGGGGTTACGGTATGCCACTTCTCAGCAAGAAACCACTCTTCATCTTTATCAGTCAGTCTGGTGAAACGGCGGATAGCCGTCAGGTTTTGGTCAAGGCTAATGAAATGGGAATCCCAAGCTTGACAGTGACAAACGTACCAGGTTCAACTCTTTCACGTGAAGCCAATCATACCATGCTCCTTCATGCAGGTCCTGAAATTGCCGTAGCATCAACAAAGGCTTATACAGCACAAATTGCAGCCCTTGCCTTCCTTGCAAAAGCAGTTGGAGAAGCGAACGGCAATGCTAAAGCGCAAGACTTTGATTTAGTTCATGAGTTGTCAATCGTAGCTCAGTCTATCGAATCAACTCTTTCAGAGAAAGAAACCATTGAAGCCAAGGTTCGTGAGCTTCTTGAAACAACTCGCAATGCCTTTTATATTGGGCGTGGTCAAGATTACTACGTAGCTATGGAAGCAAGCCTTAAACTCAAAGAGATTTCTTATATCCAGTGTGAAGGCTTTGCGGCAGGAGAACTCAAGCACGGAACTATTGCTCTTATTGAAGATGGAACGCCTGTTTTGGCCCTCTTGTCAGATCCAGTTCTTGCCAACCATACTCGTGGAAATATCCAAGAGGTCGCAGCCCGTGGTGCCAAAGTCCTCACTATCGCAGAAGAAAATGTTGCTAAAGAGACAGACGACATCGTTCTTACGACCGTCCACCCTTACCTCTCACCAATCTCAATGGTTGTGCCAACGCAATTGGTCGCCTACTTTGCAACCCTTCACCGTGGACTTGATGTGGACAAACCACGTAACCTTGCTAAGTCAGTAACGGTAGAATAAGCTAAAAAAGTCTAGTTATCTAGGCTTTTTCTTGTGAGCAAATTGGTTGCTTGTACTCAAGATTCGTGTTAGAATAATTTTCCAAATTGAAGGACAGAGGTAGACAGGGAGAATCACAATGGTAGAATTGGGAATTTCAACATTTGGGGAAACAACGGAGCTTGAAGGAACTGGACAGACTTACAGTCATGCCGAACGTATTCGCCAGTTGGTGGCAGAGATTGAACTGGCTGACAAGGTTGGTTTGGATGTGTATGGGATTGGTGAGCACCATCGAGCGGATTTTGCGATATCTGCTCCAGAGATTGTTCTGGCAGCTGGGGCAGTCAATACAAAGAAAATCCGTTTGACCAGTGCAGTCAGCATTCTCTCAAGTATGGATCCGATTCGCTTGTTCCAACAGTATGCCACTATTGATGCTTTGTCAAATGGACGTGCGGAGATTATGGCTGGAAGGGGTTCTTTCACGGAATCTTTTCCCTTGTTTGGATATGATTTGAAAGACTACGAAGCCCTTTTTGATGAGAAATTAGACTTGCTTCAATTAGTCAATGAAAAGATAAAACTAGATTGGCAAGGTCGATTGACCCAAACAATCTCTGGCAAAGAAGTTTATCCTCGTCCAGTTCAGGACAAATTGCCCTTGTGGATAGCGACAGGTGGTCATGTCGAATCAACTGTGAAGATTGCTCAGGCTGGTCTACCGATTGTTTATGCTATTATTGGTGGCAATCCGCGTTATTTTAAAAAGTTGATTCAGGCTTATCGTGAGATTGGAAGCGAAGCGGGTTATGCCAGTCAGGAACTAAAGGTTGGAGCTCATTCTTGGGGTTGGATTGCTGAAGATGGTGAGCAGGCTGTAAAAGATTATTTCCATCCGACTAAGCAAGTGGTGGATGCTATTTCCAAAGACCGTCCGCACTGGCAGGAATTGCGTTATGAGCAATATTTGGAGCAAGTTGGGCCAAATGGTGCTATGTTTGTGGGCAATTCAGATCAGGTGGCCGAAAAATTGATTCGCATGATTGAAGACTTAGGTTTGGATCGCTTTATGTTGCACCTACCGCTTGGCTCCATGCCTCATGAACAAGTCCTGAGAGCTATTGAACTCTTCGGTACACAAGTTGTACCCAAAGTACGGGCTTATTTTGCCATGAAAGAGGCTTAATAAAAAATCCTAATCAGGTTTATTAGGACAACAAATATTGTACAAAAATTAATCCCCCGAGCTATAATGCTTGGGGGATTGTTCTATAGGAGGGCTAGTTTAGTTCTCTTTTTTGTTTTTTAGCAAGAACCCGAGACCTAGAAGGGCGAGGAGACTAATTCCTGCAAACAGGAGTTTGTGATCGTTTTTGGTTCCTGTATTTGGAAGTTCAGCTTGTTTAGCTAGGGGTGCAGGTGTATTATCCTTGCTAGAGTTTTCTACCGATTCGTTTTGAACCGCTTCTTTCACAGATGATGGCTGTGCTTCTTGTGTTGGTTGTTCAGCTTGTGAATCGGTTGTAGCTTGGCTAGGTTTATTTTCCGCATCAGCTACTTTGGCATCTGGTTTAGTAGAGTCAGCTTTAGTTTGTGGAGCTGGATCTTGCTGTTCGGGTTTGACTACTCGGTTTGACATATTGTCTTGGATATTATATTGCCCTTGTTCTTGTTTTAAGCTAGAAAGGTCAAATTCTGGTTTATCCTCCACAGCTGGGGCAACGATGGCACCGCCTTGAGAGACTCGAAGAACAGTAGCTGTAAGGGCACTTAATTTCAAGCCTTTTTCAGTCCATTCGAGTCCTTTCGGGTTGGCAATTCCTACTGGTCCTGCTTGGTTTTCATCTGCCAAAACTTCAGCATTTCTGAGGTGGGCAAAGGCGGTTCCCAAATTAAATTCGCGGGCTTTTTCGTCAGCATTGACAAAGACTGCGTAGATATCACCGTTTGGAGCAGTAATTTGGTAGCCAATTACCACGTCCTCTTTTGCCACACCATTTTGGCCTGGAACAGTGATGAGGTGGACACGGTCTTTGATATCTTGGAGACTCTTGAGTCGGAAGGCATCTGTAGATTGACGAAGGGCAATCAAACCTTTCATATAGTCACGACTCTTGACATTTTCAGGATATGCTTTTCCATCTGTAGCCTTAGTCCAGTCAAATTTGTTGACAGCATCGCTAGAATCGTAAGAGTCATGGATGAAGTAAGGATAGTCAAATGGATTGCCGTCCTTATCACGCAACAAGTGAGATTTGTTTGGAACCTTATCCTCTGCTACTGGAGTCTTGTAGGCTGGGTCACGGAATTGTTTAGTGCGACCATATTCCTGACCGGAGTGGATAAACGGAGTTCCTTGAGCTGTCAAGACCATGAGGTTTCCAAGTCGCAAACGACGGTGGATTTCAGCATAGTTCTCAGCCTTGCTTGGGTCTTTTTTGATAGATTGGGCGATGATATCAAAGAGGGTCAAGTTATCATGGGCTGCGATGTATTGGATGACATCTCCAGGGCTGTCAGCTTCAAAGTTGGTTGGTTGAGCAATGATATTTTTGAAGATGGTGTTGATATCACGCTTGCCACCTGTGATAAAGGCAGGTTGACCTTCGTTTGGATAACCAGACTTGAGGTTGTTACGAATGTCATCTGAAAAGACAGCGACTGTATCGGTATGTTTCATCCAATCTTGGTCAGCAGCTTTAGTAGGCATGTTTTCATCACCGGCATAGGTTCTCCAACCTTCACCAAGCATGATTAAGTGTGGATTGAGGGCGCGTGCAGCCTTGTATGCTTCTTCGATAGAAGCTGCATCATGGTCTCCCATCATATCGAAACGGAAGCCATCTACTTTGTAGGTATCAACTAGATATTTGATAGAGTCAACTAGGAGCCGTTTGGTCATATGGTGAGTTGTTCCCAAACGTCCACCACCAAAGCTAGTGCGAGGTGTCCCATCAGCATCCATAAAGTGGTAGTAATTTGGTTCTAAATCTTCAAAGATATCGACTTTGGCTGTATGGTTGTAAACTACGTCCAGGATAGCTCCCATGCCACGTTTGTGGATCTCATTGATGAGGTTTTTAAACTCTGCGATTCGTTTTTCTGGATTCTTAGGATCGCTTGAATACATACCAGTCAATGAGAAGTAGTTTTGAGGGTCATATCCCCAGTTGTAGTTGCTGTTGCTTGAAGCATAGTCAGACAAGCGTTCATGGTTTTTCAATTCATTGACAAAGTAGTAAGACAAGACTGGAAGGAGCTGGATGTGGGTTACACCCAAGTCTTTGAGATAGTCTAGTTTTTCAATAAAGGCTTCAAAAGTCCCAAATGGTTTGGTCAAGTCTTTTGCGATGGCAGGATCTGAAGTGAAGTCACGCACATGAGCTTCGTAGATAACGGCATCTTCACGAGTCTTGAAGTTGTGAATCTTACCATAAGTCAAGTCTTGAGGTCCTAGTTTGGCTGGATCTACAAAGGCGGCTTTAGCCACTTTATGGGCATCGTCAATCTTGGCATCGTCACTATTCCAAGCAGCGAGGGACTTAGCGTAAGGATCGAGTGCAAGAACAGTTTTACCTTGACGCTCGATTTGGTATTGATAATAGTATCCAGTGAAATCTGTAATTCCTAGTTTGTTTGTGCTATCTAGAGTTTGTTTCCAAGTTCCTCTTTCCCCTTTTTCAAGAGCGACAGTTCCAACCACTTTTTCAGGGTCATTCTTGTCGTAGACAACAACAGAAACCTTATCAGCACTTGGTGACCAAAGGGTCAAATCAACTTGTTTTCCTTCTTCTTTTAAGTCAGCTCCAAGTTTGCCATCATAGCTGTAAGTCTCATCTTTAAGGCGCCAGCTTGTTTTGGTAGTGAATTTGTCAGAGTTGTAGCTAACGGTATAAGGATGCTTTGTGTCAGAGAAATCTCCGCTGTAGGTCACTTTCTTACCAGCTTCATCGATTGCAACATCAGTGATAGTTACTTTGTTTCCTAGATGATTAGTGATGTTGGAGTGTTTGAGGATATCTTCTTTTTTAGCACCGACAAGTGTTGAAAAACTACTCTCAATGCTAGAAGTTCCTACGTGTTGAGCTCCTGTCATGCGGATATCGTGCACATAGTAGGGGTTGGTGTAGATGGTTTCGTCATCATCTTTTAGGAAAATTTGGCTATGATTTTTCAAATCTGTGAACTTATAATCTTCTTTACGGATTTTCACATCGTCTCCTTGTTTCTTTCTGTCTAGTAATAAAAATCCAAGATCTTTAGCTGCATCTTTGAGTGGAATATCGATATAGCGACCATATTTGCCTGTAGCCGTAAAGTCTGTTCCGTTAGGCCATTCACCACTACTTGGATTTTTCACATCTCCCCAGTACCAGAGAGATTTCTTGTCATAGTTGCCATCTGTACGGTAGTAGTTGACGCGAATAGTTCCTGCAGGTTGTGGCTCGTAAGAGAAAACCTTGTGATCTTGGTCCAACCAAGCCTCATTCATCTTTGGTGCTAGTTTTTCTACCGATTTATCGCCGGTTAGATTTTTTCCAGCTGTATTATTGATGAGGAAGCTAATTTTTTTGGCTTGTTCTCCCTTTAATTTGACATCTAGGTAGTAGCCGTAGTCATCTTTTTTGGCATCCTTGAAGGACAAAGCTCCGTTAGGCCAGTTTTCAGAAGGTTTTTCAACATCATCCCAAGTCCATAGTCCTTGACTATCCTTGTTTTCTTCAGGAAGTTTTTTGACGTGGATACGGAAGTAATTGTCTTCGATTGGCTCTTCTGCCTTAGTTTCAGTTGTAGTAGAAGTAGTCGGCTCGCTTGAACGATCTTGTCCGGTTTGTGGTGCTGAATCAGTAGGGCTTGCAGCAGGAGTGGTTGGCTCTGTTGCAGGTTGTTCTTCTTTTTTCTCTAGGGAAGCGTTTGCATTTTCAAGTGAAGAAATATCACTTTCTTTCTTACCAGTGCTCGTTGATGTATCAGTAAGAGGTTGGGCAAGGGAAGTAGTAGTTTCACTATTACTTGCGTTAGTGGTTGTAGTATTTTCGTTGGCTGAGATAGTTGGTGTAGCCATGGCAAGCAGAACAAGGCTTGCGCCGATAAGGACAGAACCAGTTCCATTTTTGAGGGAACGGATGCTGTAAACCATTTTTTTCTCAGTGTGAGATGGTGTTTTTCTCATAATGATTCTCCAATCAATAAATTTCTATATCAGTATAGCACTTAGTAAAATAAGACGCAAGCGTTTTCCTAAAATTAAAATAAAAGAAAAAATCGCAACAAATTTTGTTACGATTCAGCCAGTCTTTCTTTATGAATTTGAGAAGCCAGAAGGTGAAGATGGTGGAATAATTCTGAAGTAGAGAAGTTGTGATTATAGATAATTGGTTTAGAAGAGTTGGTGACAGGAAAGGTAGTGATAACAATATCGTGAGGAATTTGATTGAGAATTGAGAATGAAATACTAGATTCTTCCCAAGAATCAAAGAGATAGAGATTATTGCCGTAGTGAGCAAGGGTCTCGATGAGGTTTTGTGCGTGATGACTATCCAGATGACTAATGACTAAAACACGTATTTTGGGAAGTTTTTGAAGCAGTTGGACTAAAATTCGTTGCCCTTGGATAGAAAAGGTGTAGATAAGTTCTTGTAATTTAATGGGGTGATTTTCCAGTCCCATCTCAGTCAAATAAGATTGGAATTTGTGTTGACTTACTTCAAATAGTTTTGGAAATTCTACTTGATAACTGCTTAAAATTTGGGATTTCTGTCTGTCGAGAGACTGGTTACTGAGTAAATGGAAGAAATCAGATTGGGCAGTGTAGTGGATGAGCCAAATCAATTCTTCGCGATTTTCAATCTGTAGGTGAAATTCTTTAGCTAGTTCTTCTAGGATTTTGCTCAATAAACGGTAAGATTTTTGGATATGTTGAATATCACCCAGTACTCCATTGCTAGGATTGTTTGTGATTTGAGGAGACTTTACTGGGTTTGAAAATAGCTGTTTCAGTGTTTCCTTTGTAGCTTCAAAATGGAGCTTTTTAGCTAGCTTTTTGATATCTTGTTTAAACTGGGGAATCTGCATGAGGGAGCTGTAATGACTGGTTAAGAGCGGACTAGGATTTTCAATGAAATGATTCTTGTTAAAACGCTCTAGATTGATAGCTAGTGTATATTTGATTTGCCGTAAGCTACTGAGGTTGGGTGAAACTTGTTGGGCGTCCAAAAATAGCTGAATCAAGTGAGTGAGTGATTCTTCAGAAATAGAAGGGAAGGGCCAATCAAGAAAGTCGTAACTTTGGCTAAAGTAGTCTAGATAAAAGGCACGAATGCCCTCTTCTTCTCCCTCCATGACTAAAGGGGAAAGTTGGATACTGATGCCATAATGTTGTGGAAGTTTAGTATTTAGATGTTGGATGATTTCCTGAACTCGTTCGCAACTCATCACAAGTTCTTGACACATTTGCACGAGTGATTGTCCCTCATTGAAAAACAACTGGTTCAAAAAAGAATAGGTTTCAGATTGTTTAAAAATCGCAATCCTGGGATTCAAGGTGTTTTGGACTTCAAACTGCAATTGAATGCCTTTTTTTCTTGATTGAAGCAGGAGGTTAGGAAACAATTGCTCGAGCTTAAAAAGGTGTTCTTGCAATTCTTCGATTGAAAAATTCAGCTTCTCAGCCAAGACTGGAATTTCTATCCAATCATGGTGTTTGGTTAATTCTTCCAGTAAGAATAGCAAGTCTTGTTCAGTTTTAGACAGCAAGATATTCATCATAAACCTCCCTATATATTTATACATATATATTAAAATAAAGGCCTGGTAAAGTCAAGAAAAACAACCTAGGATAAAATAGGAAAATCTTAATTTACCATATTTTTGTGAACTACTAAACTGAAAATGAAGTTTGCAAAGCGATCGTTGAATTTAATTTTTTTATAGGAAAAGATTTGGTAAATTCGCAAACTAAGTTCCACCGCTAGTAGAAGTGGAAGTTAGTCTGATAAAAATCCTAAAAACCAGTGGAAATCCGTGTCAGGGTAAGTTCCACTGGTTTTACTAATGCTTGATTTCAT